>CAYXDR010000034.1:0-13975 GCA_964463515.1 uncultured Desulfobacteraceae bacterium
GCTTCCTGTGGATAAAAGAGTCCCCTGGAAGGAAAAAATGCTGCTGGCCAAAGGGTTGGTCCTTCCCGGTCTTATCATCACCGCGGTTCTAGGCTCCATTTTTGCCGGTATCGCCTCTCCAACGGAAGCTGCAGCCGTTGGAGCCGGGGGTGCGCTTGCCAGTGCCGCCATACACCGCCGGCTCGACTGGACGGTGCTCAAAGAAGCCTGTTACCGGACAATGTCGATAAACGGGATGATCATGTGGATCCTGTTTGGAGCTTCATGTTTCACCAGCATCTTTTTCCGGACCGGCGGGAAGCGGATGATAGAAGATGTGATCCTCGGTGCCGGAATTGAACCTTTTTTTGTTTTTGTTATTATTTTGGTTACATTAATTGTATTGGGGTTTTTCCTGGATGAAATAACCCAGATAATGATCACCGTCCCTGTTTTCCTGCCGATCATCGTCAAAATGGGTTATGACCCGGTTTGGTTCGGTGTTCTTTTCATGGTGGAAGTCCAGATGGATTACCTGACCCCGCCTTTTGGCTTCACCCTGTTTTACATGAAGGGGGTGGCCCCGCCCGAGGTCAGCATGGGGGATATCTACCGGTCGATTCTCCCGTTTGTGGCCATTCAGTTTTGTATGGTTTTAGTTGTTTTGCTGTTTCCCGAGATTGCGCTGTGGCTGCCGGACGAGGTTTTCTCGCTCCATTAAATTCTTAGAGGTTGATTTGACTTGCATAGGTGTTTTTTCCTTGACTGGGCGTGCGATAGGGTTAAAATTCCGTTTGCCCGGCGTGGTGTGTTTCAACACTCTGCAATTGATCGCCGGGCGGGGGGAACCAATCGCAGCGGAGGAATGAATGCAATGCTTTCTGATAAAAGAATAGGACTTATCGGCTCCGGGAATATGGGAACCGCCCTCATAAGGGGGCTCATATCCTCGGGCGTCTCGTCTGCCGATAGAATGATGTGTTCGGATATAAAAGAGAATAAAATGTCCGCCCTTAGGGATCAGTTCGGCCTTGAAACGACTACGGACAACTGCCGGTTGGCCGCTGAATCCGACATTGTCATTTATGCCATAAAACCCCAGATAATGGCGGGGATATTGAAACAGACCGCTCCGTGCCTGGATATGAACAAGCTGGTTGTTTCCATAGCCGCGGGTGTGCCTTTGGCAGCGATCGAATCATGCCTGAAAAAGACTCTCAGGCTTATACGGGTTATGCCGAATGTGGCTTCGGCGGTGATGGAGAGTGCGACGGGAATAACAGCCGGTGAGCATGTGATCGATGGCGACCTGGACCTTGCGAGGGCCGTATTCGGTTCCATCGGTAAAACCGTGGTGGTCGACGAATATTTGATGGATGCGATAACCGGGTTGAGCGGAAGCGGGCCTGCGTATATTTTTCTGATAGTCGATGCGCTTGCAGACGCTGGAGTGAAGGTGGGGCTGTCGCGTGATGATGCGCTTTGTCTTTCGGCCCAGACACTGCTGGGGGCTGCCAAGCTTTTGATGGAAACCCACGAGCATCCGGGCAAACTGAAGGACAGCGTCACATCCCCTGGGGGAACGGCGATAGCAGGCCTTCATACCCTCGAAGAGGGAGGCCTTCGGACCACGTTGATAAATGCCGTGGAGGCCGCCACCAAGAGGGCTAACGAACTCGGGAAAGTGATGATAGAAAATTTTTCGAACAGCCGGTAATCTTTTCCTGTTCGATTAAGTTTTAACAAGCTTTTTTCATAAAGCCTTCATCAATTGGTTGGCAGCGATGAGCATCGGGTCCCATGTGGGGCTGAACGGGGGTGCATAGGCGAGGTCGCACTGTGAGAAGGCCTCTACGCTCATATGCTGCTGGAGTGCCACTGCTATTGCGTTTACCCGGTGTGCAGCCCCTTCCTTTCCCATCAACTGGGCCCCCAGGAGCCTGCCGGAGTGTTTGTCTCCCACCATTTGTACGTAAAACGGGCTGCCTCCCGGGTGTCCATGTGCCCGGCTCCGGGCCTTGATCATCACCTCAGCCGGTTTGAAACCGGCTTTTTCCGCTTCGCTCACACTCAAACCACTGCGGGCGACCTGGAAGTCAAACACTTTGAACACGGCGGTTCCTACCACGCCTGGTAGTTCGACTTTTCCTCCGGTTACATTGTCGGCTACGGCCCAACCCGCCCTGTTAGCGCGGAGGGCTAGGGGAATATAGGTTTTTTTCCCGGTAACGACATGATATGCATCTGCGCAGTCTCCAGCCGAATAGATCTGCGGATCCGAAGTGCGGCAGGATCTGTCCACCGATACCGCGCTTCCGGGTCCGAGTTTTAGTCCTGCTTCTTCAGCCAGCCCGCTGTTGGGTCTGACCCCCACGGCTGCCAGAACCATGTCCGCATCGAGGTCCAGGCCTTCCGAGCATCGAACGAGTAAAGAGCCGTTTTTGGAGTCGATTCTTTCTATTTTGTGTCCCGGGTGGAGGACCGCTCCCTTCGCTTCGATTTCTTCACGAACGATCGAGGCCATATCCCTGTTCATCCAGGGAAGAAACTCCGCCCGGGGTTTTACGAGGGCAACTTCCAGGCCGCGTTCGCGAAGCGCCTCGCACATCTCGAGCGCGATATAACCCATTCCGATTATCACGGCCTTCTGCACCCCGGCCCCCACGAAAGCCTTTATGCGCCGGCCGTCTTCAAGGCTCTTCAGGGCCATAACACCTGGCAGGTCGATTCCGGGAACTTGGGGGATTACCGGTGATGCCCCCGTGGCGATCAGAAGGGCGTCGTAAGAAAGGGAAAAGCTGGTTCCGTCCGGAGCGGTTACTTCTACGGTCCGGGTGCCGGGGTCGATTCGGGCCGCGCGGTGCCCTGTCCTGAGATCGATTCCCTGCTTCTGCCTGAAGACTTCGGCCCTGCGTACCACGAGCTCCTCCATGCGCCGGTCCGGATCGGCAATGTTGTAAGGCATTCCACATGCGCTGTAGGATACATCCTGCGTCATTTCCAGGACCGTAACATCCATCTCAGGGGCGTTTCGCTTGCCCCGGCTCGCGGCGCTCATCCCGGCCGCATCTCCCCCTATGATCAAAAACCTCATATTTGGCCTCCCCTTGTTAACTGCTCTAATCCGGCAGTAGATCATAATAATAACGCATGACGTCAGATCGGGTGACGATTCCCACAACTGATCCGTTTTGGACGACAGGCACCCGCCCTATATCATGGGTGGCCATCAGCCGTGCAACTTCCCCGACATGGGCCTCGGGTGTAACGGTTGTTACATTTGTTGACATGAAGGCTTTTACCGGAGCGTCGAGTTGCCTGGTCTTCTTGATTTTCGTGAAATCTCTCCTGGAAATTATACCTACAAGGTGTTTGTCATCAATGACCGGGATTCCGGTGAAACCTTTCCGCCGAAACAGCAAGGCTACTTCCTTCATCGTTGCAGAGGGCTCCACACTGAGAACCGGATAGGACATGATAACGGCCATTTGAGGGCCGATTGAAGAAACAGCGGTGGTGAGCGCATCCATCACTGCGGATTCGACTTTTTCCGGAGTTGATCCGCGAACAAGGGCCGATGCGGCGTTTGGATGCCCTCCCCCACCGAGAGAGTTCATGACCCTGCCAACGTCCAGGGATTCCCCTGAACTTCGAGCGATGGCGATGGTTTTCGCGGAGGATTTTTCACTGAACAGGCATACTACGATATCCGCCCCTGCAATGCCGTGGAACATATCCACGATCAGAGACAGCCCCGGTGTGTGGCCGTTTATGGGAACATGGGTGACCACAGCGGTAATCCCCCTGGCATCCACTTCCTTGGCCCCCTCGAGCATCTGGAAAAGGAGCCCTTTGTGTGTATGGGTGTAGGTGGGCCGCAGAAACCGCGAGATCATGTTAACATCGGCGCCCTGTTCCATCAGGAAGGCGGCAGAGGCTGCATCGAGAGGCGTTGTGGACGGAAAGAGCAGGCTTCCGGTGTCTTCATGGATCCCGGCAAGAAAAAGCGTGGCCTGTATGGGTGACAAAGAAACACCGGTTTGCTTCAGGCGGTCTACAAGCAGGGTCACGGCCGCGCCCACCTCCTTTGTGCAGGACCACCCGGGGGGGATGGTTCCTTCACCCGGGTGATGGTCCCAGATATGGATGATGAGACCTTCATGTTCCCGGAATGTTTCCGGCAGGTCCAGGCGTGACCAGTCATTAGTATCCACGACGATAAGTTTTTCGTACCGTCCCGGTGTGAGGCCGGAATGGCTCCTATAGCGGAACACATCTTTATGGATGCCCAAAAATTCCCTTACATTACGATTGAGACTTCTGGGGAGAAGTACAGATGATGAAGGATACAAGAGCGCCGCAGCGAAAGCTGAAGCAAGAGCGTCGAAATCGGCGTTCTTATGGGTGGTGATCAGATCCATTTTATCACCTGGCATTCCGGGTCGCCGGAACTTTAACGCTGGGAAACTGCTTCATGTCGGTGTGGGGCAAAAAAAGTGCGGACGTAAACTCGTCCATGAATTTGGTGTTGCTCGAAAAATCCACGTATGTCATGGAGCGGCATATTTGAGATGCTTCCGTCCGATGTCTTTCCGACAGGAGGGCCATATAAGCCCCTGCCACGGCGCTGTTTCCCAGATACGTGAATTTATCCCTGGAGACATCCGGCAGCAGCCCGATCGTCACCGCCTTGTCGATACTCAGATGCTGGCCGAATCCTCCGCTGATAAGGAATCGGTCGACCGCGGAAAAATCGAGGCCGGCTGTTTCAAGAAGAACGGTAAATCCTGCATATACAGCTCCCTTGCTCAACAGCAGCGTCTGGATATCGGCTTCGGAAAACACGATGTCCCGTTCCACTCCGGTTTCTTCGGCAGGCACCAGCAACCATGAGCGGTCTCCCTGATCGTCTATGATTCGTGGATGGGAGGAGTCCAGCAGAAATTTTCCTTTTTGATCGATTATGCCTTTTAGAAGCATTTCTGATATCAGGTCGATCATTCCCGAACCGCAAATGCCCCGCGGTGCAACATCACCCACCGTTTTCCAGGAGCAGGAAAAATCTTCCGCGTCGATTTCTATCTGCTCGATCGCGCCTTCCTCGGCCCTCATGCCCCATCGGACTCCTCCGCCTTCAAAAGCGGGCCCGGCCGAACAGGAAGCGGTAAGCAGCCAGTCCCTGTTGCCGAGAACGATTTCTCCGTTCGTGCCAACGTCTATGAAAAGGGTGAGAGGTTCTTCCCTGTGCTGACCCGAATAGAGCAGACCGGACACGATATCGCCTCCGACATACCCCGCCGGTCCTGGCAGGATATAGACAGCGGCGGAGGGGTTGATTTGGAGCCCAAGCTCGCCCGCACGGAGAACCGGAAATTCGCTGACCACGGGGATGTATGGCTCGCGCCGAATATTACGCGGCTCCAGCCCCAGCAACAGGTGGCTCATAACCGTATTGCCGGTGATTGCAGCATTCGTCACCCTGCTCCTGTCGGTATCGGCCGCTGTGAGAGCCTCTTTCACCAAGCTGTTTATGGTGTTTATGGCCAATTTACTCAACTTTTTTACGCCGTCTTTTTCCGCGCATATGATTCTGTTGATTACGTCGTCTCCGCATGAAGACTGGCGGTTGTGCCCTGATGTGGCAGCGAGCACTGCTCCGTCCGCCAGGTCCACCAGGTAAACGACAACACTTGTGGTGCCTATGTCGACAGCCAAGCCCAGCGGGCTGGGCCGGCCGTTACCCGGAACGACAGAGGCAATTTCATTGGAGCATTTGCTGCGTATTACCGCGGCGGTCACCTTCCAGTTTTCCGCACGCATCTGTTCGGCCAGCTCACGCAGCACTTTCAAATTCACATTCATTTCGGTCAAATCGATCCCGGCTTTTTTCAATGCCCTTTTCAGGCGGTCCAGGTCGCTGATGGAGTCATCCAATGTGGGCGGAGACATATCGAGTGTGACTTGCTCCTCTATGGGGGTGATGTCTTTGACAAGGCCTTTGAGCCGATTGGTTACGGCTTCGCCCATCCCGGCTACCTTGAGCTTTTTCTCGATGGTTTCTTCCGGGATTTTGACGGTTACATCGCCAGTCACCCTGCTCTGGCAAGCAAGAATGTAACCGGCCGCCTTTTCTTCGTCAGTGAGCAGCGGGGTGTGCCCGGCGTCCACGGAACCTTCCACCACCACCAATTTGCATTTGCCGCAGGAGCCCTTGCCGTTGCAGGATGCGTTTACATATACATCGGCCTTCCGGGCGGCATCGAGCAGGGTGGAGCCTTCGGGAACTTCAACGGAAATCCCTTCGTTTTCAAACGTGACTTTGTGCATGGGAGCTGGAGGGGCTTCGGGTTTTTTGTCCTCGAGGCCCTTTTTTTCCAAAAACCAAATAGGGCATGATGGCCGGAAATTGCAGTAGATGTCAGGGTTCCTGCATTTCAGGCATTCCTCGCAGAGATATACATTGTCCTTTAGACATATATAGAGTGTTTCTTTTTCCGGATGGTTAAGACATTTACCCATTTTGGCCTCCTCATTGTTATAATTCCAGGAACATGCGTTGAATCATCCTGTCGAGAGCTGGATCCCCGGCCGTGTTATGAAACCGGAACAGGGCGGAGTTCCGTTTAACAAAGAGCCACATCAGGGTATTTGGTTTCGGGCCCATGCCAGTGTCCGTCAGGATCGTATCTGGCCGTCACCGAATACAGTGAATTTGGTGGCCGTGAGTTCTTCGAGCCCCATAGGGCCGTATGCATGCAGCTTCGTGGTGCTTATACCTATTTCGGCACCGAGTCCGAGCTGATTGCCGTCGTTGAATCGAGTGGATGCGTTTACCAGCACCACGGATGCGTCCACTTTGTCAATGAATGTGCGGGCACAGGCGTAGTCCGAAGTCACGATCGCCTCGGTGTGGTTCGAACCATAGCGTTCTATATGATCCAGGGCTTTGTCGATTCCGGACACGATTTTAACCGCGAGAGTCAACGAAAGAAACTCCCGTCCCCAGTCGTCTTCTGAAGCGGGCCTGATATGCGGCACAAGGTCGCATGTGCGCGGGCAGCCGCGGATTTCAACCCCGGCGGCCTTGAATCTTTCCAGCATCACGGGCAGAAAGTCCTGTGCGGCCTTTTCATGAACAATCATCGTTTCCATGGCGTTGCAGACCCCGGGGCGCTGTACCTTGGCATTGAAACATATTTCAGAAGCCATCACAGGGTCTGCAGACTCATCCACGTATACATGACAAACCCCCTTGTAATGCTTGAGTACGGGGATCCGGGATGTTGAAGCCACGAACCTTATCAAGCCTTCTCCTCCCCTGGGTATAACCAGGTCTATTTCGCCTTCTAGTGTGAGAAGAATTTTCACCGCTTCCCGGTCGGTGACCGGCACAAGCTGGACAGCCTCGGCCGGCAGATTCACCCTTCTGAGAGCCTCTTTTAAAACAGCCTCGATCATCAAATTGGATTGAAGTGCTTCCGATCCGCCTTTCAAGATTACTGCGTTACCGGACTTGAGACACAAAGCGGCCGCGTCCGCAGTGACATTTGGCCTGGATTCGTAGATGAATCCTATTACTCCGAGCGGTATGCGAACCCTGCCGACCGTAAGGCCGTTGGGCCTCTTCCACATACCGGTTACTGTGCCCACCGGATCCGCAAGACGGGCTACCTCGCGGATGCCTTCGGCGATGGAGGCGATGGATTGTTCGGAAAGCCTCAGACGGTCCATCATCGCGGCAGATAGACCTGAATCAGCAGCTTTTTCAAGGTCTTTTCGGTTTGCCGCAAGGATTTCCCCTTCCCGTTCGACAAGAAGTTCCGCCATCACGTTGAGTGCACGGTTTTTGACGTCGGAGGGCATATTCCGAAGCGCCCTTGCAGCGACACGGGCATCTGCTGCCATTTTTGTTATCAGTCCGTGGATTGACATGGCTCTTCCTGTTCCTGCTGTTCTTGCATTTTGGATGTGAGTATGAGGTTGTTTCTATGGATTACTTCCTCCCCGTGAGTGTAGCCAAGCACGTCCTTTATTTCAGATGTCCTGAGGCCCCTGATTTTTTCAAGTTCCACGGAGTCGTAATTAACCATTCCAACTGCTATTTCCTTGCCGGATTCGCTTTTGAGCATCACGGAATTGCCCATTGTGAAACGGCCTACAATTTCGACCATTCCCGAAGGAAGCAGACTCTTTCCATTTTCAAGCAACGCCTGTTCTGCTCCCCTGTCCACAGTGATTTCACCTTTCGGCGATTTGGTGAAGGCGATCCAATGTTTCCGGCTGCAAAGCGGTGTCGACTCAGCAAGGATGAAAGACCCGACCCTTTTTCCGGCAAAAATCTCTCTCAGCACGCCGGGTTTCAATCCGTTGGCTATGATAGTCGGGATTCCGGCCATGGAGGCCTTTTTTGCTGCGGCTATTTTGCTCGCCATGCCGCCCGTTCCAGTGAAACCAGCTATGCTGCCAGCAGCCTTCGTGATCCTGCGGTCGATCTTGTCTACGAGGCCTATCAGCTGGGCATCGGCATGATGCCTGGGGTCCTTGTCATAAAGTCCGTCGATATCGGTAAGTGTCACTAGGAGTTGGGCGTCGGTGAGGTTGGCTACCATGGCGCTCAGGTTGTCATTGTCGCCGAACTTGATTTCTTCGGCGGCCACGGTGTCGTTTTCGTTGATTATAGGGATGATTTTCCATGAAAGGAGGGTTAACAGGGTGTTCCTGGCATTCAGGTAGCGGCGCCTATGAGTGAGGTCGTCCCTTGTAAGGAGAATTTGGGCGGCCTTGGCTCCCCGCCTGGTCATGGCCTCCTCGTATGCCCGGATGAGGTCGCTTTGCCCTATGGCTGCAAGCGCCTGTTTGTGGGAAAGGGAGTCGGGTTTCCTGGTAAGCCCGAATTTACGGAGACCGGCTGCGATCGCACCGCTTGAAACCAGGATTACTTCGATGCCCCGTTTCCGCAATAAGCAGATGTCGGAGGTCAGGTCCTCTATTACGTTGAAGTTCAGACCGTTTCTACGGGTGAGAACACCGCTTCCAACCTTTACGACAGTGCGGGTGACTCTTCCAACGATTTCTTTTCTGTATAAATGACTCATGTTATTGTTATTGTTTTATAGCTAAAATAATATTCTACATTTCCACGCAAAATATAAAAATAAGTCAATCGGATCTCCCTGTCAATCCTTGTGCAGCCGCCCTGCTTCACATCGATACTCCCACATCCGCCATCCCGACGATGACCTTTCTGCGCACACCTTCTGTCGGCGGCGGGGTGTTTTTTTCAGGAAATCCGTAAGGCGCCCCGTATCTTACCGATTATGCGGCCAAGAGAACGGGTCGCTGTGTAGACAAGAGAGTATAACACCGGCACAACTATCAGGGTCAGAACGGTCGCAAAGGCCAAGCCGAAAATTACCGCAGAGGCCATGGTTTGCCACCATTGAGTGGATTCGCTTACCCAGGCGATTTCCATTGTGTGAAAATTATAGGAAATTCCGGTAACCATGGGAATTAGACCCAGAATGGTCGTGAGAGCTGTGAGCAGCACAGGCCGAAGCCTGGTGCAGCCGGCAGCGACGATTGCCTCACGGAAGTGCATGCCGTTTATATGATGGAGGCGGTTGGTGTAGTCTATCAAGACGATGGCGTTGTTTACCACAACACCTGCCAGGGAAATGACGCCGACCCCTGTCATTATGATGCCGAAAGGCAGTTCCAATATGGAAAGCCCGAGAAAGACACCACCAAGGGAGAGCACCACAGAGGTCATTATGATCAAAGGCTGCGCCACGGAGTTGAATTGTGCGACAAGTATCAATACTATGAGGCACAGAGCAGCGATGAAGGCCTTGCTGAGAAAATTTTCAGCCTTCTGCTGTTCCTCGAATTCGCCGGTGAAACGGATCTTGTAGCCGGGTGGAACCGTTAAATCGCCGATCATTTTTTCGGCCTCAGCCCGTGCCACGGGACCGGGCACATGTTTCTCTTCGACTTCAGCCTTTACCGTGACTACCCGCTCGTGGTTGATACGATTGATCCGCCCAAGTCCCCCTGTGACTTCGAACGAGGCGATCGTGCTCAGCGGAACGAGCTCTCCGGCTGCCGGAATAAGGAGTTCATCCAGGATGTCTGTGCGTTTACGCTCTTGCGGTGATAATTGGACTGTGATGTCATAGTCCTCGTCTTCTTCCCTGTATGTGGAAACTTGCAACCCGTTGAAGGCCACTTTGAGAGCGAAGCCCACCGTTTCAGTGGAAAGCCCAAGTATCGCGGCTTTCTGGCGGTCGATATCGACTTTGATGGTAGGGGCCCCTGCATTGTAGTCGTCCTGGATATCACGGACAAAAGGCATGCTTTCTAGCACGTCGGTTATGCGCCGGGCTATTTTTCCCAGGACTTCAAATTTTTCTCCAACGATTTCTATATTTATAGGGGCACCCGTCGGCGGACCTTCTTCCTGTTCTGCAATCGTTATCTTCGCGCCCGGGATGTGGGCAATCCTGCTGCGTATTTTTTCCATCGTATCTACAGAGGACTCCACTCTGTCCTCCAGGTCGTGGAACTGTATGCCGATATGATCAGGAGAATTGCTTTCGAAGATGAAACCGCCTCCTTTAACGGCAACTGTGCGGGAATATATATGTTTTATGTTGGCCAGGTCGGTCAGGCCCTCGAATTTTTTTCCACTTGCCAATGTGTGGATTTTTTCGGCTTTATTTGTGCTATAGCATTCGGCAGGGTCTGCATCCGGCGCAGGAAGCTCCCCGTCCCCTCTGCATATGGCGACTTCAAGCCATCGAGCCACCCTGTCCGAAAGATCCAGGTCGGCGCCCTCCGGCATATCCATGTTGATGTAGACATTGTGAGGGTCTATGTCGGGGAAAAATTCGACGGGTTTTTCTATCCCGACCCTGAGAAACCATGTACCCGCAGTTAGTGCCATCACTAGGACGGACATTATCAAGACCGGGATCCGGTTTCCAAGGGCGCTTTCCAGAAGTTTCCGGTAACCTTTCAGTATGGGCCCCCGAACCGGAATCGGGGCCTCACCGGCCTGCCCCGGTCCGGAGGCTTCGCCGGGAGACTTTTGGGTGTTTGCCTGGTTTGACGGAATCCGGAGAAAAATCGATGCAAGAGCGGGATTTATCACCAGGGCTACGAAGAGCGAAGAAGAAAGAGTTATGATCACCGTTTTCGGGAGATAAGACATGAACTCGCCCATGATGCCCGGCCAGAAGATCATAGGGAGAAATGCCGCTACAGTGGTCAAGGTGGAAGCCGCAACGGGCTGGGCAACTTCTGCTGTCGCATTGACAGCGGCCCTGAGCCTGGGTACTCCCTGTTCCATATAACGGTAAATGTTTTCGATGATCACGATCGCGTTGTCCACCAGCATACCCAGTGACAGAGTCAGGGAGAAGAGCACCACCATGTTGAGAGTGATTCCCAGCATATGGAGAACAGTAAAGGATATGAACATCGAAAACGGAATCGCGAGACTTACGAGTACCGCGTTTCTAACGCCCATGACGAAAAAAAGCACCACGATCACCAGGATGAGACCCGTGACGATATTGTTTTCAAGGTCTTCGACCATGATGCGAATGTCCCTGGCGTGGTCCATCAGCTTGGTGACTTTGGTCCCCGGCGGCCAAGCCGGCGAAAGTGTTTCGACCAGGCGGTCGATTTGCTTTGAAATCAAGATCACATTTTCGCCGGCCCGTTTTTTTACCTGGATGTTGACGGCTTTCTGCCCGTCGAGGCGGGACCTTCCCTCCTCGTCCTTGAATCCGTCCACGACCCGGGCGACATCCTTGAGGTAGACTGGTCTGCCGGAGTGGAGCCCAACTACGAGCCCGTATATTTCCTCCGGGGTTCTGAATTCCCCGGGGACGCGGAGCTGGAATCTACCATCGCCCAGGCGTATGGAACCGCCCGAAATGTTACGGTTTTCCGCCGAAATCACCTGCTCGAGCCTCAGGATCGAAAGCCCGTAGTAGGCCAGTTTTTCCGGATCCGGCTCCACTCTGATTTCACGTTCCAACCCTCCTGTGACCGTAGCTTCCAGCACTCCGGGTATGGATTCTATCTCTTCTTCGAGCCTGTCTGCGATTTCCTTGAGCCTTTTCAGGCCAGAGGGGCCGGAAAGCGAAAGGACCAGGATAGGAAGTTCTGCGAAATTGGTTTCCGTGACTTCGGGTTCATCTTCCAGATCGGCCGGGAGGTCGGGTTTTGCGAGGTCAACCTTGTCCTTGGTTTTGGACAGCACATCATCAATATTTGTACCCGCAACGAATTCTATTACAATGGAACTCATTCCCTCTGTGCTTGAGGAAGTTATTTTTTTGACCGACTCCAGGCCTTTGAGTTTTTTTTCTATGGGAATGGTTATGGATTTTTCAATGTCTTCCGGCGCGACCCCGGGATAAGGAGTGCTTATGAAAACAAAGGGGATCGTGATGTCCGGAGCGGCCTCCCTGGGGAGCATATTATAGGAGGCCAACCCGAAGAAAAATATCACCGCTGCAAGTACAAGTACGGCGGTGCGCTTTCGTACCGCGGTTTCGGAGATGCTCATCGGGCTACAATCTCCGCGGGATCGGTCAATTTTTCGACTACTTTGAGAGCACGGCCGTTTTCAACGGAACGATGGCCCACTATGATTACCTTGTCCCCGGGAGCGAGGCCGTCGGTTATATGAACCTGCCAACCGTCGATCAGACCGGTCGAGACCGGGCGCTTCTCGGCTTTTCCGTCCGCCTCAACGAACACATAAGGCTCGTTTCCTCCAGTCATAACCGCATAGAGGGGCACCATAAGAGCCTTTTCAAACGTTTCCTTGACCAATTTCACTGTAGCAAACATTCCCGGAAGGATCCTGCCTTGCGGGTTGGGGAGCTCCAGTTCGAGGTCGTAGAGCCTGGCCAGGGTCTTTGGCTTTCGGGAAAGGAAGCTTTTTTTCCCGACGACTTGCAGGCCGTCCAGCGCCGGTATGACTACTTCCGCTTCATTAATGTCGAGTACAGCCGCCACGTCACTTTCCGGCACGCCTACTACCACTTTAACCGGAGAGATATCCAGTACCTGGGCCACCGGATCACCCACTGCTACAAAATCCCCTTTACGGGCTTTGAGGTCGTTCAAGATCGAGGGGATGGGAGCGGATATCTTTGTGCGTTCGAGTGCCAGCGCTGCTTCATTTTTTTGAGCTTCAAGCTCTTTGACCCTGGTTTCCAGGTTGTCCAGGGTTGCCTGGGCTGTGGCGTTGGTTCCGGCAAGGACCTGGTTGCGTTTGTATTCGGTGCGGGCAAGGGAATAACCTGCTTCTATGCGCGTCAGTCGGCTGCGGTAATCCCTGTCGTCCAGCCTGACAATGAGCTGGTTTTTAGCCAGTTTTGCGCCCTCTTCTACCAAGGTTTCGACAACACGGCCGGAAACTTCGGCCTTGACCCATAATTCCTGTTCAGAGGTTATTTCGGCAGGGAGGGTTATTTTATCCTCCAGGAGGCGGGGCCGGACCAGCAGGGTTATAACGTTTACCGGAGGCGCTTCCTTCTTGACGGCCTTCTGCTTTTCCTGTTCAAGACGGTCCTGTTCAGCGGTTATCCGGCCGGCAAGATGCATCCCTGCCAGTACCAGGGCCGCCACGATCAGCCATGGTAGAATACCTCGAATTATAGAAACGATAAACGGTTTCATCGTGTGATTTTTTATCCTTCTGGTGGCTTTGACAAGAACTTCCTTAAGCGCATCGCGGTTTAGGTTTAAGGATGCAGCTAACACGGGGCGTTAACAGAGATCAAGGAAAATATACCTACCAGTGAGTAGTTTTTGCCAGAAAACAACAACAGTACAATCCTTTTCGCGGCAAAATTTTTTTCCATGCTTGACACTCCTCAGGGCTGTGAATAAAGTTAGACATTTCTAAAATTTGTGGCAGAATAAAAATTGATGGCCTCGTAAAAAGTCAAAATAGCGATGTCCCTCGGGGTCGGGG
>CAYXDR010000035.1:0-13783 GCA_964463515.1 uncultured Desulfobacteraceae bacterium
AGAGATGATATCATCAGCCTGGTTTTTGAGGCGGACGGCTTCCTGCGTCACATGGTGCGGAACATAGTGGGCACGGTGGTTGCGGCAGGATCGGGGAAAATGTCTCCGGAGGCCGTCACCGGCATTCTCGATGCGCGCGATAGGTCCGCTGCCGGAATAAAGGCACCCGCTGCCGGGCTTTTCCTCGTGAAAGTGGATTATTGATATTCTGGAGTCTCCGGATTCAACTCTCCCAGACTCCTGGTATTTCCGCCCCGCATTCAGGGCAGTGAGAACCGTCCATTTTCACCCCGTCCACATGGAAGCCTGAACGTTCTATCAAAAGTGCCTTGCAGCTGTGACAAAAGGTATTTTCCCCGTCGTCGTGGGAGACGTTTCCGGTGTAGACATACTGCAGGCCTGCCTGATAACCGATTTCTCTTGCCGCTCGAACCGTTTCGAAGGGGGTCGGCGGGGGTGAAGTCAACCGATAGGTCGGGTGAAATCTGCTTACATGCCAGGGGATACCGGCATCCACACCGGCGATGAACTCGGCTATCTCCCGCAGCTCTTCCCTGGAATCGTTGAGGCCGGGGATGATAAGCGTGGTCACTTCGAGCCATATCCCTGCGCTGTGAATCTTTTCGATGGATTGTAAAACCGGTTTGAGCCGTCCGCCGCACAACTCCTTGTAAAACTTGTCTGTAAATGCTTTCAGATCTATGTTGGCCGCATGGAGGTAAGGACGGATTTGGTCTATGCAGTCGGGGGTCATAAACCCGTTCGAGACGAAGACGTTCTTAATGCCTCGGGATGAGGCCATCCTGGCAGTATCGTATGCAAGTTCGAAAAAAACGGTGGGCTCAGTGTATGTATAGGAAATGGTCGCGGCTCCCAGTTTTTCCGCCTGCCGGACTATCTGCTCCGGGCTCGTATTTTCCCCGGGGATCACCGCCTGCCCCGGGCTTATCTGGGAAATATCCGCGTTCTGGCAGAAAAGGCATGTGAAATTGCAGCCGGCCGTAGCCACCGAGTAAGAATTGGATCCAGGCAGAAAATGAAACAGCGGCTTTTTTTCGATGGGATCCATGTGCCGGGCTATCACCTTATCATAGACCAACGTGAAAAGTTTTCCGGACCTGTTTTCCCTTACACCGCATTTCCCCCGGTCTCCGGGCTCTATCAGACACAGGTGACTGCAGAGGCGGCATCGAACTTTGTTGTCTTTAGCCGGTTCGTACAGATACGCTTCCTTCATTTCTATTCCCTCCGCGGTTTCGTTTAAGCGGTCCAACGCTGGTGGGGCTCACCAGAGTCAGCCTGGGTTCTTTCAGTTTTGTCTTTATTCCGATAGCATCTGCCTTGACTACATATTTCATGGTCACCCCAAGAGCAAGAATGCATCCGAAAGGAGATTTTGCCAAGGAGGCCGAATCGCCTTCGATGTTCAACAATGAATGCGCCAATGGCCGGGGTCCCCTTACCGAGCGCCATGCAGTGGGTGCATTTCCGTAGGCTGATTCAGCCAGGGATTTGAGTTCCATCAGGCTGAATAAGCGTGCCGCTCGAAAGAGCCTATTGCCCAGAAATCCCTTGATCCTGGCCCCAGCGCCGAAACAAGACAAGCTATTGAAGGTAACTATGAGAACTCTGCGCGAGGCCACCCTGCCTGCCTCCCTCAGCGCTTCCAGAGGGTTTTCGACAAATTCCAGGGTATTTATGAGGGAAACGAGATCAAATTCATTGTCTTCAAACGGCAGGTCCTCTGCCTCTCCCCTATGCAGCCTGCACCCGGAGGCGAGCCTTTGCTTCGAATGTTCAAGGAGGGCGGCGGAGGGATCCAGCCCGCTGCCTTCAAGACCCAGTTTAGCGAAAGTCAGCAGGTGGTTGCCGGAACCGCAGCCCACATCGAGTATCCGTTCTCCCGGAAAAGGCTCAAGCAAGGTCTTTACCAGGCGGGGCAGGCAACGCTCGACAATGCGCCCCTCGGTGGACTGGCACCAAATGTCATATGCTTTCCCCAGCTTTTGATCGAAGACTGTTCCCATGGGCCGCCTCAAAATGTCCGCAGTGGATGTCCCTTCGCTCATGGTCTAGTCAAAATATACCGGAAATTCATCCCTTCGGCCGTTTTTTTCGTATACTCGTAAAGATTCCTGGTACTACGTTATGAAAATGCCACTCGGTATGCAAGAAGAAATGTTCGATTTTTTCCCCTTGCAAAAAACCTTCGGCTTGGAATAAATTATATAGTTTAGATCTCAATTCAGGGGGCGGTATTATGAAAATTGCGGTAAGCGGTAAGGGCGGGGTTGGAAAAACCACTTTCGCTTCTTTCTTGATAAAAGCTCTTGCGCTGGAGGGGAAACGGGTTTTGGCCATCGATGCAGACCCTGACGCCAACCTGGCACAAGCCCTTGGTTTAACGGACATTTCCGAAATCGTGCCGATATCGGAAATGAAAAAACTCGTAGAGGAACGGACAGGCGCTGTCCCAGGCACCATGGGTGGTTTTTTCAGGCTTAATCCAACGGTAAATGACCTGCCGGATAAATTGTCCATAGATGCCGGGGGGGTGAAATTGATGGTGATGGGCAGTGTCAAGACAGGTGGAGGCGGGTGTGTCTGCCCCGAGAGTGTCCTTCTTAAACAACTTCTCAGGCATATTGTGATTGCCAGGGACGAGGTTGTAGTGATGGATATGGAGGCAGGCCTCGAGCATCTGGGCCGTGGGACCGCCATGGGGGTGGACCGGCTGGTGGTGGTTGTCGAGCCGGGTTCCCGCAGCATAGAAACCGCGATGCATATAAAGAAGCTCGCTGCTGATCTCGGTATGACAAACATAGTGCTTGTGGGCAATAAGATCAGGTCTCCGGAAGACCAGGAATTTCTTCAGACCAGGCTTAGCGGTTTTCGGTTTCTAGGTTTCCTTCCGTACAGGACCGCGATCATAGAGGCCGATCTGGACGGGGCAGCACCTTATGAAACGGACTCTGAAAGTCTTGAGGCGGTCAGGGAAATGCTTGTAAAGGAGATGGAAGTTTATGCAACAGAGAATTCATAATTTCAATCCCGGGCCGGCGGCGCTGCCTTTACCCGTGCTCGAGGAAATTCGGGGTGAATTTTTGGACTACAGGGGCTCGGGCATGTCGATACTCGAGATGAGTCACCGGTCCAAATGGTTTGAAGACATCGTGAACGGGGCGATCGTGCGGATCAGGAGACTGCTGAACCTGCCCTCTGATTTCGATGTATTGTTCGTCCAGGGCGGTGCAAGTCTTCAATTTTGTATGGTACCGATGAATTTTGCACCAGGGGATTCGCCTGTCGACTATATCGATACCGGCACATGGTCCACCAAGGCGGTCAAAGAGGCTCGTATCCTCGGCAGGGATGTGCGGGTGATCGCTTCCTCCGAGGACAGGGGTTACTGTTATATACCGGAGGTGCCTTCTTTCGATGAAGACGCCTCCTATATCCATTTTACCTCCAACAATACGATCAAGGGCACTCAATGGGCCAGGTTTCCTTCCTTCGGGAATATTCCCCTGGTAAGCGATATGTCGTCCGATTTTATGAGCCGTCCTTTCGATGTGCGTCCATTCGGCGCGATTTATGCCGGGGCACAGAAAAACATCGGTCCCTCGGGTGTTGCCGTTGTCATCGTCAGGAAGGACTTGCTGGAAAGGGCTCCCGACAATGTGCCGTCGATGCTGAAATACAAGACATACGCAGAGAAGAACTCCCTTTATAACACCCCGCCGTGTTTTGTAATCTATGCCGTTGGTCTGGTGCTCAAATGGATCGAGGATACCGTGGGCGGCCTCGATGCTGTCGCGGATAGAAACAGAGCGAAAGCAGAAATACTCTATGGGGTCATAGACAGCTCTGGGTTTTATCGCGGGACGGCCGATCAGGCCAGTCGTTCGTTGATGAACGTGACTTTCAGGTTGGCGGATGAAGACCTGGAGAAGCGCTTTGTCGAGGAGGCTCTCGCAAGCGGTTTGGGAGGATTGAAGGGGCACAGGTCCGTCGGCGGGTGCCGGGCGTCGCTTTACAATGCAGTGGAGCCGGAGTCTGTTGAAGCACTTTCCGAATTCATGAAAGAGTTCGAGAGAAAAAACGGATGAACTGAACCGGCGTTCGACAGGAGCAGGCCGCGCAAACGATTTCTGCGGCTGCCAGGGGGCGTTGGTACGTAAGAGGTTGAGAATGGAACGGAGCAGAATCAAGCAGATTTTATCCGCCGGGGAACCAGGTGCTCGGTTCAAGGCGGCAGGCTGGGTAAGGACCAAGCGTGACTCCAAGGGCGGTTTTTCGTTCATCGAGCTCAATGACGGCTCCTGCCTTGCCAACCTGCAGATAATAGCGGATTGGAACAAGCCTGGTCTTTCAGAGAGGATGCCTGAAATACATACAGGCTGCTCAATGATAGCTGAAGGAGTGCTCCAGGCTTCTCCTGGGAAGGGTCAACGGGTGGAATTGCATGCCGACTCACTGGAGACGGTGGGCCGGGCCGACCCGGCTCAATATCCCCTTCAGAAAAAAAGGCACTCTTTAGAGTTTTTGCGCTCGATCGCTCATCTGCGCCCGCGCACCAATACGTTCGGAGCCGTGGCCAGGGTCCGCAACGCGATGAGTTTTGCGATACACAAGTTCTTTAACGAGCGGGGTTTTATCCTCCTTCACTCCCCGATCATCAGCGGAAGCGACTGCGAGGGGGCAGGGGAGATGTTCAAGGTGACGACGCTGGACTTGGAAAATCTGCCTTTGAAAGATGGCAGAGTGGATTTCGGGAAGGATTTTTTCGAAACACCAGCCAACCTAACTGTCAGCGGACAACTCGAAGCAGAGATCTATGCACTGGCCCTCGGGGATGTCTATACCTTCGGGCCGACTTTCAGGGCTGAAAATTCCAATACCTCTAGGCACCTGGCCGAGTTCTGGATGGTTGAACCGGAAATGGCGTTCTGCGACCTGTCCGGGAACATGGAACTGGCTGAATCTTTTCTCAAATATATTTTTTCACATGTTCTGGAGCATTGCGAAGAAGACATGGCATTTTTCAACCGTTTTGTGGACGACTCGGTGATGAATACGCTTTCCAGGCTTGTGGAACAGAAATTCGAGCCTTTAACCTATACCCAGGCCGTTACTATACTGTCCGAGGCGAAAGAGTCGTTCGAATTCCCGGTAAGCTGGGGAGTGGATCTGCAGTCGGAGCATGAACGTTATCTGTGTGAAAAAGTCTTTGACTCCCCGGTCGTACTCTATGACTATCCAAAGGACATAAAGGCCTTTTATATGAAGGTCAATGAAGACGGGAAAACCGTGCGGGCGATGGATGTGCTTGTGCCGAAAATAGGCGAGATCATCGGCGGCAGCCAGCGTGAGGACGATTACTATACGCTCCATGGAAGAATGCTCGACATGGGATTGAACCCGGATGACTACTGGTGGTACCTGGAGCTGAGGAAGTTCGGCTCAGTTCCGCATTCCGGCTTCGGTCTGGGATTTGAACGGCTGGTACAGTTCGTCACCGGGCTTTCGAATATACGCGATGTGATCCCTTTCCCGCGTACACCGGGAAACGTTTCATTTTAAGCCCACGGCGAAGGACTTAAGCCCTCCGCCGTTTTGAAAGTAGTCAGCGAAGGCCGATTTCCTTGAGCACATCTTTAATTTTTTCTTCTTTCATGAATCCTTCATGACGCAGGTGCAAGCGGCCTTCACTGTCGTAGAAAAACAGTACAGGCACCGCGGTTATCTTCATTTTTTTTGCTTGTTTCAGATGGTTTTGTGCATTGATGTTCACGACTGCGAGCTCTGGCCTGTACTCCGCCTCTATCTTTTCCAGAACAGGCTTGAGCATCCTGCATGCAAAGCAATAATCGGCTGAAAAATTGACAAGCGTGGCCTTGCCGGGAATCGGAAATTCCAGGCGGGCCCCTGCGTGCACTGAAGGGATCAGTGTAATGCCGGCTGAACAAAAAAGCAGTATAACCCAAAATAATGCCTTCCCGGAGCCGGTTTTATAATTGCAATTTTCCATGAGTTTCTTTCCTCAATCATCAATTCGATATTTTTTTATCTTGGCCAGCAGCATAGGGCGGCTGATCTCAAGAATCCGGGCTGCCTTTGATTTGTTACCCCCGGTAAGACGAAGGGCCTTTTGTATGAGGCTGCATTCAACGGTTCGGAAAGCCTTTTTGATGGAAAGCGTTTCCGGCTGAAAAGAGTTCGGGGGCAGTGCCGCGTTTTGTGACAGCGATGACGGCAGCTCCGAGGGTGTTATCCATTTTCCCTCGGCCAACAGCACCGCTCGTTCAATCACGTTTTCCAGCTCCCTTACGTTTCCCGGCCAGTTATATTCCATGAGAAGGGGCATCGCCTCGGAGGCGGCACCCTCAATGTCTTTCCCCAGCTTTTTATTGAACTGGTTAATAAAATAATTCACCAGCAGCGGAATGTCTCCCCGGCGCTCCCGCAGCGGGGGAAGGTGTATCCTGAGCACGTTGATGCGGTAAAACAGGTCCCCACGAAAACGGCCGGCGTTTACCTCTTCTTCAAGGTCTTTTGATGTGGCTGTGATAACCCTTACATCGATTTTTTGCGGTTTCACATCACCCAGGGGCGTCAGTTCCTCTTCCTGGAGTACGCGCAGTAACTTGACCTGAAGGGGATGGGGCAGTTCACCGATTTCATCCAAGAATACCGACCCGCCGTCCGCACGTGTGAAGAGTCCGGGCTTGTCTTTTTCAGCACCCGTGAAGGCTCCTTTCCGGTAGCCGAAAAGTTCGCTTTCGAGCAGATTCTCAGGCAGTCCGCCGCAGTTGACTGCCACCATAGGTCCCTCGGAGCGGGGGCCGGCAGAATGGATCGCCTTGGCGATAAGTTCTTTGCCAGTGCCGCTTTCCCCCGTGATCAGGACACTTGTTTTATGGTTCGACACTCTTTCGACGAGTTCGAAGACCCTTTCCATCTCTTGGCTGCGGGCGATGATCCCCCCGAACGAATATCGGTTCCGTATCTTGCGGAGTTCTTCTCGAAGCGCGGTGTTTTCGGTCTTGAGGCTTTCCCTCTCCTCGGCCTTCTTTAAAGTAAGAAGAACTTCGTCGGTTTTAAAAGGTTTGGCAATATAGTCGTATGCTCCCTGTTTCATGGCTTCGAGCGCCGTCTCCACCGTGCCGTAGGCCGACATCATTATAAAAGTGGCATCGGGATGCTCAGGGCGGGCCTGTTTCAGAAATGTCATTCCATCCATTCGGGGCATTTTCAAATCACAGAGAATAAAGTTGAACCGTTCTCTTTCGAGTAACGAGAGCGCCTCGATTCCGTCAGCAGCGGAATCTACCTCGTAGCCGGCGCTACGAAGCATCACCGTTAACATGTGGCGCATGTTTTCTTCATCATCTATGACCAGAACTTTCTTCGTATGCATCTTCGCCCGCCTTGGCCGTCTAACGGCATGGAGGAAGTAGAATCGATACCTCCAGGCCGGCAGACTCGCTGTTTTCGGCCCGAATCATTCCCCCTGCCGCCTCTATTATCCGGTAACACACCGCAAGCCCCATGCCGGTTCCTTTCCCGGGCTCTTTGCTTGTGTAGAAAGGTTCGAACAGGCGGCCGAGTGACTCGTTTTCGACTCCAGGCCCGGAATCCAGAATGGAGAGCCTTATCATGTTTTTTTCCTTGCTAGAAGATATAAGGACCGCAGGCTCGGGGCAATCCGCCATTGCATCCACTGAATTTATTATGATGTTTATTATCACCTGTTGCAACTGGTTTGCATCCGCCCATACACAGTCGGATTCACATTTCATATGAAGTTGAACGCTGACTTTGTTCATCATGGGATGAGGTTCCAAAACCGAAAGCGCATCGTAAACTACGGTCCTTAACGAAATGCGGTGCGGATTGCCGGAAGCCGTACGGGAAAAATCCAGCATTTGGCGTATGACCATGTGTATTTTTGTAACCTCGGTTTCGATACGCGTCAGGAAATCTGATATTTCTTCTTCATCAAGTTTTCCTGACTTGATTATATCGAGATATCCAAGGACAATTCCCAGTGGGTTTCCGATTTCGTGCGCCACGCCCGTGGCAAGCCTTCCCACGGATGCGAGTTTTTCGGATGTAATGATTTCTTTTTGCGCGATTTTCAGTTCCCGGTTGGATTCTTCGAGCCGCGCCAGCTGGTCCTTGAGCTCTTCCTTGTTTTGTTCCAGCCTTTTCAGCATGGCGTGTATCGATCGGTTTATCTGACCGATCTCGCTGCTACGGCCTTCATGAAGGCTGGGGAACGGTTCGTCTCCGGTGAATTGCTCTGTTGCATCGAGCAGCCGTTTGAGAGGACGTATCATTTTTCGGTTTAATCTGTAAGTCCCTATCAAAGCTAGAAAAAAGGCATTCAGGGCAGTATAAAGCAGCAGTATCTTTTCTCGTGCCCTCAAGGAAGCATATACCGGCTCGAGGGGAATTGATACGGATACCGCTCCATGAAACGTTTCGCCTCCGGACAGAGGCAATGCAAGTTTCACAGCCCTGTAGGCGAACCAAAAGATCCCCCATGTACGGCCTGTGAATTCAATTATTCCCTGTCCGGATTCCGCTGCTTTTCGAGCGGCGGCGAGGGATCCATGGTCCACATGGCGGGAATCTACAGGGAAAACAAGGTTTTCTCCCTTGGTCATGACAACCGGATTCTTGTAACCCAGTTCCCCGGAAACCTTTTCGAGAGCTGAAAAAACATTAGAAGCCTCCGATATGCTGGAGGGGGATTTAAGAGCGGAATATTTCTCAAGCGTCCGAATTACGGACTGCGCAGCGGAAATTCTGGCCTTTACAGCGTCCCGTTCGAAAAGCTTTATGGTTACGATGTTGATCAAAAGCATCGATGCCAGTAAGATAAGCACCAGGTGCACCGCCAGGACCGAATTGAGGCTGCTGCGGATTCGAAACACATCTATCCCTGAAAGAGCCGGATGTACCAAAAAATGATTTCACGCCCGAAAAACACATATGCCAAAGCACCGAGAGCCAGGAAAGGGCCAAAAGGTATTCTGGCTCGTGCCCCTTTGCCGCTCGCTATAATGTAAATCCCCCCCACTAGTGCCCCGATCAGCGCTGAAATCAGCACGATCACCGGCAGAGGCCTCCAGCCAAGCCAGGCTCCTATCATCGCTATCAGTTTAATGTCTCCACCGCCCATTCCCTCTTTTCCGGTCAGAATTGCGTAGCCCCAGGCTATCAAATAGAATGTACCTCCGCCTGCAATGATGCCGATCAACGAATCAAGGGGTGAAATGTAGGGTATGAGCAGTGAGGCGGCGGCGCCGATAATGATCCCGGGTATCGATATTACATCCGGAATAATCATCCGGTCCAAGTCGATGAAGCTTATCACCACCAGAGAGAGGGAAAAAAGCAACAGATGCAGATAAACAAAGCTAGATCCATGGCGTAGGAACAGTGCAAGGCTTATCACTCCGGCAAGTGCTTCTACCAGGGGATACCTGTATCCTATGGGTGTTCCGCACTGTCTGCAACGGCCCTTCAGGATCAGATAGCTCAAAAGCGGAATGTTGTCGTACCATTTAACTCTGGCTGAACATGTCCTGCAACGGCTTCCGGGATTCACGATGGACATATTCTCCGGAATACGGTAAATACATACATTCATGAAACTGCCGAGCACCAGGCCCAAAAGGAAAGAAATCAGGGTCATAAAAGCAATTGCGTCCATTGGTTTTCCTCTTCCGGTCCAGGCCGGTTTGGATGGTCTGCCCGATGACGTAAAAAAATTGTGAGGAATCTTCCATGGCAAAATCAAAAACCACTGGACAGAGGAAGAAACCCCAGCTTTTTACTATAAACCCGGAAAATCCCCAGCAGCGCCTGATCAATCGGATCAGTGGAATTCTGGATGTCGGGGGCATAATAGCCTATCCAACGGATACTTTCTACGGGATAGGGTGTGATCTTTATAACAAACGAAGCATCCAGACCATTTACCGCATTAAAAACAGGCCGTTGAAGAAGCCTTTTTCATTTGTTTGCGACAGCTTGAAGGAGATCAGCCGCTACGCGGTGGTTTCCAACTATGCCTACAAGACGATGAAAAGACTGCTTCCGGGTCCATATACTTTTGTGTTGGAAGGAACCAGGCTGGTTCCGAAAATCATGCTTACCGCTCGAAAAACAGTGGGTATAAGAGTGCCTGACAACGATATCTGCCTGGCGCTCGTGGCCGCTCTAGGCAGGCCGATCATCAGCACCAGCGCGGGTTGCGACGACCCCCTGGAGATCCAGGAAACCTACGGGCCTTTCCTGGATGCCGTAATCGACGGAGGTGTTCTCTACCAAAGCCCGTCGAGCGTTATCTCGTTGATAGATGACGAGCCGGTTATCCTGCGCGAAGGCAAGGGGGATGTAAGTTCTCTGTTTTAGCGGAGCTCTCCGTTCCAGCGGTATTCAATTCTCGTTTCATTGCTTCGCACCGCGTCGAGTAATGCCGAGGACGCGTGTTCCCCGAGCAGCCGCCAAAGATTCAAACCTTCCGGCGAAGGATATACAAGTTCAGCTTCTCCCTCCACACCGCCCAGTTGTCGTGCGGCATCGACCGCGTCCTGGAAATTGCCCAGTTCATCGACGAGCCCCAGTTCCTTGGCCCGGGCCCCGGAAAATATTCTGCCGTCCGCGATTTGTGCCACCTGCTCCTCGGGCAGGTTTCTGCCTTCGGCCACCTGTTCGACAAACTGATTTTGAATGTCTTCAAGGAGTTCATTCAACAAATCACGTTCCTGCTCGGTAAGTTTCCGGTGAGGCGATCCTATGTCTTTGAATTTGCCGGTTTTAACGATTTCCAGCGAAATTCCAAGTTTCGCCAGCAGGTCCTCCACCCGGATGAATTCGATTAAAACCCCTAAGCTGCCGGTTATGGAGCCGGGATTTGCATAAATCCTGGTGGCCGCCGAAGCCAGGTAGTAGCCTCCAGAGGCTGCAATCGCTTCCACAGAGGCTACCACGGGTTTGAATTTTATAGTCTTTCGTATTTCCCTGTGAATTTCCTGCGTCGGCCCGACGGCTCCTCCAGGTGAATCAATCCTCAATAGTATCGCTTTAATACTGTCATCTTTCCTGAACTTAACCATCTGGGATACAGCGGCCCGGGAATCGACGATAGGGCCTTTAACGGTAATGACTCCGATTCGATCGGCAGCCGACCAGGGGATGCCCCGTCCGGAGAGGTGGACGATTACCCAGAACGCAGCGGTAAGGATAATCCCGGCCGCGAAAATGATAGCTAAAGCGCTCAATACGGGATGTCTTCTTTGAGTCATATTATACCCATACCCGTTTCGTATTCGAAAAAAATGCCGGGGAAGGCAGAGATCCTGCGGCCCCGGCATTGGTCGTGCTGGCTTTCAAAACCGGACGATCAAGTTTCGGAAGATCCCCCCAGCGTTTGTTGGGATGGCTGAGAAGTATTTTCCCCGTCGTCTTCTTGATCTCCCGCGGCCTCGTCCGTGTTCAGATTCATCATTTCTTCCCTGAGAAGCTCTCCCAGGTTCGAAGTGGCTTCCTCCTGGTTGTCTACGTAACTCCTGTAAATGTCTTTTTCCGAAGTTTCTTCAAGGCGCTTGACGGACAAACCGATCTTTTTCTCCTGGCGCGAAACATTGATAACCTTTGCCTGGATTACATCGTCTATCTGAAACCTGGAAAGGGGATTCCCATGGCGGTCTCCGGAAATTTCCGATATATGCACCAAGCCTTCGATACCTTCTTCCAGCTCTAGAAACAGTCCGAAGTCCGTTACGTTTGTAACCGTGCCGGTTACCCGAGTGCCGGGTTTGTATTTGAGGGGTATTTCATCCCAGGGGTCCTGGGCGAGCTGCTTGATACCGAGTGAGAACCGTTCGTTATCCTTGTCGATATTGAGCACCACGGCACGCACGACCTGGCCTTTTTTGTAGAGTTCGGAGGGATGCTTGACCCGCTTGGTCCAAGACAGATCTGAAATATGAACGAGTCCGTCTATCCCTTCATCAATTCCTATGAATACACCGAAATCAGTGATGTTCTTTATTTTGCCTTCGATTGTTGTGCCCACCGGATATTTTTCTTCGATAACATCCCACGGATTCGGCTCGACCTGCTTCATCCCGAGAGAGATTCTTTTCCTTGCGACATCGATGTTGAGCACCATGCTGCGGACGATATCCCCGACATTCAAAAGCTGAGAGGGGTGACGAACTTTTCTTGTCCAAGACATTTCCGAGACATGTATCAAACCCTCGACACCTTGTTCCACTTCCACGAAAACTCCGTAATCCGTGAGGCTGACAACCTTTCCCTCGACCGCAGAACCTATGGGGAATTTTTTTTCGGCATCGCTCCATGGATCAGCGGTCAGTTGCTTGATGCCAAGAGAGACCCTCTCCCTGTTACGGTCGAAACTCAAAACCTTCACCTTTACCACATCACCAACCTGATGCATTTCAGAGGGGTGCCCCACGCGGCCCCAGGACATGTCAGTGATGTGTACAAGACCGTCGATACCGCCAAGATCGATGAAAAGGCCGTAATCGGTGATATTTTTTACAGTACCCTCGACGATTGCGCCCTCTTCGATATTTTTCAGGGTCTCTTCGCGTAACACGGCTCTTTCGGCTTCGAGCAACGCGCGGCGTGAGAGCACGATGTTGCCTCGACGCTTGTTGTATTTGACTATTTTGAAATCATGCTCGGTATTGACGAGGGAGTCCATGTCCTTGATGGGTCTCAGATCAACCTGGGAGCCGGGAAGAAAAGCCTGAAGGCCGATATCGACTGAAAGTCCGCCTTTAACTCTGGAAACTATATTGCCTCGAATGGTTCCGTTGCTTTCATAGATTTCCTTGATTTTGTCCCAGACCTTTATTTTCGCCGCTTTTTCTTTGGAAAGCTTAATTGTGCCTTCTTCGTCTTCCCTGCGTTCAAGAAGAACGTCCACCTTGTCTCCGACTTTAGCATTGACATTGCCGGAAGGGTCCGTAAATTCCTGGATGCGGATTTGGCCTTCGGACTTGTAGCCGATATCGACTAAAACGAACTCTTTATCCACCTGAACAATTTCCCCGCGGATCACTTCCCCTTCCTGGATGCTTTTAAGGCTTTCCTCGTATAGCTCCATGAAATCGGCTGCGTCCTGAGGTTCGTCGGTTTGTTCGTCACCGCTCGGCATGCTGGAATCATCTACGTTGGTTTCTTCTTCGAGTGTGGCTTGCGTTTCTTCCGAATCAATGGACTCGTCTTGGGTTAAATCATTGTTTGGTTTTTCCATTAACCTGAGTACCCCCTCCGTCATTTTTCCAATAGACCTTGATTTAAATAAAAGACTTTATCAAACCTTTTTTCCGAGTTCAAGTCTTGATTCGCTAAAAACTATCGTATTCGGAAAAACTTTTTATTCCAAGCCTGATTGTTTAGGCTTACAGGCCGAATCAACGCCTGAAACAGGCACGTTCATCCCGGTAATTTTCATTCAGGATGCTTTCGGGCAGCCGAACCATCTATGTATTTCATTATAAGTGATACGACCTCGTTTATGCTTAAACCTCCCGTTTCGACCATTACTGCGTCCTCAGCCGCCTTGAGCGGTGCCAGTGCCCTTCCGCTGTCCCGTTCATCCCTTTGCTTCATGGCAGAGGCGATTTCTTGAAAATCCACCACTTCACCTTTATTGAGTCTCTCAAGATATCTCCTGCGGGCCCTGGTTTCCGGGGGTGCTGTAAGAAAAAATTTGTGCCGGGCATTTGGA
>CAYXDR010000036.1:0-13390 GCA_964463515.1 uncultured Desulfobacteraceae bacterium
CTGGCAAATAAAATCCGGGAGGCGCTTGAAAGTTGAAATCGCCGGGGCGTTTTTTCCCCGGGATGAATGAATGATGAGGTCGTAAAAAGTCAAAATCTCCCCTCTATCGTCACCCCGGCACAGGCCGGGGTCCAGTCATTCCAACTACTTATGGATTCCGGCCTGCGCCGGAATGACGGCTCCGGGACTTTTTACGGTTTCATCAAGTTTTAAGGAATGTATCCTGGAGTTGGGTGACGCTTTCTTCCATGGGTATTCGCTTCACCCGAGATTTATCCCGGTTGATCGTGTCATTCAGATCAGGATAGTACAATTTTTTTTCTGAAGCCCGCTGTAACGCCTCATGCCACTTCGCAAAGCATCCCACATGCTTCAGAGTGTGATCGGCGTTCTTGGCTCCTCTCTTTTCAGCAATCTCCCTGATGCCCCCCATGGCATTCTGGTCTTCAGGCAGGTAAAGGGGGATGATAAAATCATGAGCGGTGCGCAACCAGATCCTGCGTGCAGCGCGCTCCCGTTCACAGTCCTCGATGAATTTTTCGAGACTGAAAAAATTCAGGCTTCCCATGGCACCCATAGCATGGCGAAGGATGTGAACTCCGTACTCCCGCAAGGTGTTTCTCGACAACTCGGATTCTTCCACAGCGCCGGGGATATCGTCGATGATGCTGGTGCTGCCGCCCGATTGGGCTGAAGGAAAGCCGGTAATCCAGAGATTGAGACGTGCCATCGCCGAATTGATAAGGGGCTGAGCCGGATCGCTGTAGCCGAGATCACCGCCGACACCCAGAATATCAGGAATGCCTCCATGCACACACATCACACCGGGATTCACGGTCTGAGCCAGAATCATCATAAACAAGACTTGGGCATGGATTTGCGTCAGCAGCGCCTCTGGGCTGACAGGGCCTGTGGAGCCCGCAATCGTAAGATCAAGCAGAAGGAGATTGTTCCCCGCCCTCGCGCTCCGAAGAAAAGGCTTGATCATGCTTGGCATGAAGCTGAGCGATGTGATCAAGCTGGTGCCGTCAAGCCAATCATCCCTGTGCCGGAAGTATTCGGATTCATCATCTGACATGTTTCTTGTATGCGTCATTTTGAGGTCCGGGAATCGGTCTCCCATAAGCCTGGCACATTCAAAATCTGAAATGGATCTATCCGTGGCAACCGGGACGCTGAAGATACCCAGGCTGTCGGAGAAATCTGACGCAGTGTCGACGATTTTTTCGAATTCATCCCGGCTGGCGGGTTGAAGATCGCTTCTTCCAGCTCGAAGGAGAAACGGAGGGGTAGCGCCGGTGCCGAAAGCGTTTTCACCGGGATCTTCGGCCATGTCGGTCGGCACGGCATCCAGGCAGGATTCTATGTAATCCTCCCGCAATGGAATAAAGAGGGAGCTTTCGTTGTCCAAATCAATGGCATCGGCGTTCATCAAAATCTGGAGCAGTTCAGGACTCCCCGAAATATCGATCCCGATTTTCGTGAGCACCCGTTTCGCGTTCCGGTCAACCCTCCTGTAAAGACGCTTTTCGCGGGACAACAAGTCCATATCTTCAATTCTTTCCCGCGCTAGATCGGCCTCCGGGCTATTTGGATGTAATGCGGCTAATTTTTTATAATAATATTTAGCATTCTGAAATTCATAGCGCTTTTCTGCTTGTATCGCTTCTTCAAACAACTTAAAAAATTTTTTTGTGCGCTTTCTCATCGATTCTATCTCCCTCTATTAAAGAATCGATCATACAAATAAATATGCGCATTTTTCCGAACCGGACTAAAGCGGCACGAGAAAAAGCTTTTATCGAAAATTTTTAATAAACGTCGTGCCACTAATTTTTTAAGCACATTCAAAGGAGACTCCTCTTCAGGCAAAAAAGATTGATTTTGACGATCGGAAAACTGAATAGCCTAGAAGATAGGTTTTCAGTGATAAAAATTCGCTTTTTAAATCAAAGAAAATTCGAAAGTCGAGGGCACCCGAATTATTCGTCGAGGCCCATGGCCAAGGCCACCAATTCGGCGATATCCAGGTCGCTTAGTCCCCCACCCCGAGCAGCCACACCGTCCTCCAACATGGTCATGCAAAACGGGCAGGCCGTAACGAGCAGGCCTGATTTTGCGTGGTTTTGATCCGTGCGGCTTTGAAGGGCCTCTTCAGCCTGTTCCACACGGAGTTCGTTCACACGGTGCTCCTGATCCTCCTCAATCCAAATGAGCCCTCCCCCTGCTCCGCAGCACATGGCATACTCCCGGCAACGGTCCATCTCCACGGTCTCCAGCTCCGGGATGCATTCCAGCACCTGCCGTGGCGCGTCAAAGACACGGTTGTGCCGCCCCAGGTAACAGGAATCGTGGTAGGCGGCCACAGCCTGGATCGGCTGATCCAGGGAGATCTTGCCGGCCACGAGCAAATCGCGGATCAGCTCGGTGTGGTGCACAACCTGGTAGTGCCCCCCGAAATCCGGGTATTCATTTTTAAACGTATTGTAGCAATGCGGACACAGGGTGAGGATGCGCTCCACCCCGTAATTCCCCAACGTTTTCACGTTCGTTTCCGCCTGCATCTGAAAGAGGTACTCGTGCCCCATGCGCCTCGCAGGATCCCCCGTGCACCGCTCCTCTTCCCCAAGCACCGCAAAGGAAATGCCGGCCTTGTTCAGGATTCGCACCAAGGACCGGGCGATTTTCTGGTTACGCGGATCAAAGGCAGCCGAACAACCGACCCAGAAAAGAAAATCCACATTGTTCCCTCCCTGTGTCACTTCCGCCATGGTACGGATTTCGAGTCCCTTTGCCCAGTCCATCCGTGATGTTGGATGCTCGTTCCAGGGGTTGCCCCGTTTCTCGATGCCGATGAACACCTCAGCAAACGTGTCAGGATAGGCATCCTGCATCATCACTTCGCAACGCCGCATTTCCAGGATTTTTCTCAAGGGATCAATCCCCACGGGGCAGGCCTCTACGCAGGCCATGCAGGTGGTACACTCTTCGAGTATCTGAGGGGAAATTTCTGCGTCCAGGATTCGCCGCGCCTTGCCCGATCCACCAAAAGGTGGTTTTTCCCGGGTCGCCTGTCGGCGTAGTCCAAGAATCACTTCGCGGGGAGACAGGTGCTTGCCGGCGATGTAGGCCGGGCAGTTGATTTCACATCGGCCACACTCCGTGCATGCAGCTACATCGAGGAGATCCTTCCGGGAGAGCTGCTCCAGGCTGTCGAAGCCAAGCACGTCGTCCCGTTCAAACGCGCCTTCTACATCCAGAGGTTCGAGGTAGCCCCGATACCTCAGGTCCCGGAAAAATAGATTGACTCCAGCCGTGATCATATGCATGGCCTTGGGAGCGTAAGGCACGTAAGCCAGGCCTGCCAGCGCAATCACGGCATGCCCCCACCAAAGGCCGGCATGCCAGGTCCGGACCACCTGAGGGGACGCCTCGGCCCAAAGAAAAGAAACCGCATAGCCCAAAGGGGACCATCCAGGCGCGTAGTTCAGCTGTCCCGAGGTGCCTGCCAGGCGCATGCCCTCCACGAGAAAGCCAGTCCCAGCGATAACCAGGATCCAAACGGGCAGGATCCAGTCCGTACGCTGCCGTTTAAGCTGAGGTCGCTTCAATACATAGCGCCTCAACAGCGCAACCCCCAGCCCTCCTATCAGCAGAATTCCGAAAACGTCCAGCACAACTTCAAATCCCAGGAAGAATGGACCGACCAGGAAACCATGCTCCATATCCAGGATTTTTTGAAACAGATCATATTCGATGAAAACGATAACGGTTCCCAAAAACAGCACGATCATACCCCACATGATACACAGGTGCATCATCCCGGCCAGCGGATGCTTTTCGGAAATCGTTCGGTTGAAAATCAGATCGCCCAGAAAACGGCCCATGCCGCTTCGGATACCCTTCCAGGTAAAGCCCAGATGTTTTCCCTCCAGGATACGGCGGGTATGGACGTAGATGCCATACCCGAAAAAGGCCACGGACACACCGGCCAAAACGTACAGGATGATTTGACCTGCAAAAGGAATATTCCAGAAAATCTCTCGCGTGGCCATGAGAACCTCCCGTCCCTCGTCCACAAGTGTTCATGTACTCTGAATTCAAGTAAAATTCATTGCACCTGCCGGAGGCGCCTGGAACGTCTTCATTTTTCCCTGTTGTTTTTCCCTTGACAACTTCGATATAAAAAAGAATACTGGTCTTCACCTTTAAATGCAAGTAAATTTTACAACCAATATATCGGTACTACCTATGACTGACAATCCCATTTACAAGGAGATTAAAAGGCGCATTGTCTTCCTGGATTACGAACCTGGACAGGCCCTCCGGGAAAGAGATTTAATTGAAGAGTTCCAGGTCAGCCGCACTCCGGTGCGGGAAGCCCTCATTCTGCTTGAATCAGAAGGCCTCGTGCGCATTTTTCCCAACCAGGGCACCATCGTCTCAGAGGTAAGTTTTCAGCAGCTGAAGGACGTCTTTGAAATTCGGTCATTTCTGGTGAGCCTTACCGGCCGTTTGGCTGCAGCGCGGATTACACCGGAAGAGCTCGGGGAGTTACGGGCTTTGCTCGATCGCATGAAAGCTGAAAACGATCCCAAAGCCTTGATGCGCATCGATTCGGAGATTCACGACCTCATCAACCAGGCCACAAAAAACGAGGTTCTTGTGAAAATGCTGGGAATGCTTCGGGATCAGGCCGTTCGGATCTGGACGTTTTCCCGCGCAGATGACGATTACTATGGCAAGTTACCGGAAGAGTTAGAAGGTTTGCTGAAGGCTCTCGAAAAAGGTGATGGAGACGAAGGCGCACGTATTCTGGAAAAGCATACCAGGCACTTCATCGAACACATAAGAAGCCAGCTTGTAGGATGAAAACTATAGCGTCCAGGGTTGTCCTACGTTCTGAACGACCTCCTGATACGCACCATGAATACACGGTGAAGAACGGCTCGAGGCAACGCCGGCCGGCAAACCATTGACAAGGCGAGCAGCTCTTGATCAGTCCGTCGGTCTGAAGGCATACACTCATCAAGGGACATGGAGGATAGGAATCATGAGTACGTTTCCAACGCAGGCACACGTCGTCGTAATTGGAGCCGGTATTGTCGGAAACAGTCTTGTCTACCACCTCGCGAAAAAAGGCTGGAAAGACATGGTGATGGTGGACAAGGGCCCACTACCTAATCCGGGTGGTTCTACGGGCCATGCATCCAATTTCATCTTTCCCGTGGATCACGGCCGAACCATGACCCAAATCACCTTGGACAGTACCAAGCAATACAAAGCCATGGGAGTTCACCGTCAATGTGGCGGCATTGAGCTGGCCCAGACTCGTGAACGCCTCGAAGAGCTGAAACGGCGTATGGCTTCGGCCAAGTGCTGGGGAGTAGAGTCGGAGATCCTGGATCCTGATGGCGTCCTGAAGCTGTTTCCATGGGTCAACGAAGAAAAAATCCTCGGTGGATTTTACACCCCCTCCTGTGGTGTGGTGGATTCTCTTCAAGCTGGAACCCTCATGCGGGAAGAAGCCCGGGAGATGGGCGCTCTAAGCATTTTTGCGAACACGGAAGTCCTGGACGTCGAGGTCGACAAAGGCCGCGTGAAAGCGGTAAAAACCAGTCGGGGCGACCTTCAGGCCCACATTGTGATCATCGCCTGCGGTGTGTGGAGTCCTCGCATTGCCGAAATGGCAGGCGCATCAATCCCCCTGGTTCCCGTGGCACACCAAATGATCGATGCGGGTCCTGTTCCCCAGTTCGCCGAAGCCAAAGGGGAAATCGAATACCCTATCCTTCGGGACATGAGCACCCTTATGTACGAACGCCAGGCGGCCGGCAACCTGGAAATCGGTTCTTATGCCCATCGACCGATTCTATATGACCCGAACGAAATCCCATCCATCGATGAGGCCAAACTTTCCCCTACGGAGATGCCGTTCACCAGCGAGGATTTCGAGCCCCAGCTCGAGCAGGCACTCGATCTGCTGCCCGACATGCTTGACCATGATTCCGTGGAAATTCAATATGCCATAAACGGACTGATTTCGCTGACGCCCGATGCCGCCCCTGTGATCGGAGAAACGCCCGAAGTCAAGGGGCTCTGGTCCGCCGCCGCCGTTTGGATCAAGGAAGCCCCTGCAATCGGTCGCCTTGTGGCCGAATGGATGACAGACGGTGCGCCCGAAATCGATCCGAACGAGATTGACATCGCACGTTTCTACCCCTATGCCCGCACCAAAAGCCACGTATGGGCGAGGGCCCGTGAAGGATTCAACAAAACTTACGGAATCGTGCATACAAACGAGCAGTGGGAGTCATCGCGGAACCTGCGATTGAGCCCCTTTCATGACAGGACCAGCGACCTAGGTGCGGTGTACTTCGAAACCGCCGGATGGGAACGGCCTCACTGGTACGAATCCAACAGGAACCTGCTGCAGGAATACGGCGACCGTATCGAGGATCGCCCCAACGAATGGGACGCCCGCTGGTGGTCCCCGATCATTAACGCCGAACATCTGGCCATGAGGGAACGGGTCGCCATGATCGACCTGAGCGCTTTTGCCATTTTCGACGTTGCAGGACAGGGGGCACTCGATTTCATTCAGCACATGGCCGTCAACCAGATGGATGTGCCCGTGGGTAAAGCCGTATACACCCTCCTGCTCAACCCCTTCGGGGGAATGCGCTCCGATCTGATCATCGTGCGTCTTGCCGGGAATGTTTTCCGGGTGATTACTGGGGGCGCTCATGGTGGAATTGACAAGAAATGGCTGGTGGACCACCTGCCCGAAGATGGTTCCGTCCACCTCCAGGACCAGACATCGTCCCTGTGCACGGTGGGCGTATGGGGACCATTCTCCCGGGAGCTTTTACAATCGGTTACCGAAAACGACCTATCTGAAAACGCCTTTCGGTTTGCAACGGCAAAGGAAATAACCATCGGTGAGGTGCCCGCATGGGCACTGCGTATATCTTACGTGGGAGAGCTCGGCTGGGAACTCTACTGCCCCTTTGAAAGCGGTCGCCGGCTTTGGGATCTCCTTTGGGAGGCCGGGCAGAAGCATGGAGTGGTTCCCGCAGGCATCGGTGTATACGGAACAACGGCACGCCTTGAAAAAAACTATCGGCTTTACGGCAATGAACTCGACACGGAGTACAACGCCGTAGAGGCGGGCATGGCGCTTCCCAAGGTGAAACCACAGGAGTTCATCGGCAGGGAGGCTTACCTTAAAGCCCGCGAAGAGAAACCAGCCACCGCGCTATGTACCCTCACGGTTGATGATCATACATCCTCTTCGGGCGAGAAACGCTACATGGTCGGGCACTGTCCTGTGCTGACCATGGACGGCACCCCCATCGAAGACCGGAAAAACCGCCGCTCCTTTGTCACCAGTGCTGGATCGGGGCCCTCGCTGGGAAAATTTATCCTCATGGCCTACTTGCCGCCGGAACGGGCAGTGAAGGGCAATCGGTTCCTGGTGGAATATTTTGGAGACACCTATCCTGCGACCGTCGAAGCGGTCGGGGCCTCGCCGCTTTTCGACCCATCAAACGAGCGGATGAAAGGTTGATCCGGAGGGCTAGCCATGAACATCCTTGTCTGCATCAAACGCGTGCCGGATATCGGAGCCAGGGTCGAGTTGACCGAGAACGAACGGGGGATCGTCACGCGAAACCTTGGCTTTACCATCAGTCCGCATGAAGAATGTGCGGTGGAGGAAGCGATTCTGCAGATCGAGAAGCACGACGGGAACGCCACCGTCTTAACCCTGGGTCCTCAGGAAGCCCTGGAGCAAATCCGCGATTCTCTGGCCCGAGGCGTGGGCCGGGGTATCCTGCTGGAAACCGACGGCAGCGAATGGGACCCCGGGAATACGGCGCGGGCCATTGTGGAGACAATCCGTGCCCGCCATGATGAAGGAGAGCCCTACGATCTTTTTCTCTTCGGAAATGAAGCGGCGGACACCGGCGATTTCCAGGTTGCTGTTCGGGTGGCTTATGCCCTCGGCCTGCCTTGCGTGACGGGCGTCAAGGCCATGGAAGTTCAGGACGGAAACGTTATGGCCAAACGGGAAATCGATTCCGGGTGGGAAATTTACGACGTCCCCCTGCCAGCCGTGATCACGGTCAAGGAGGGAATCAATCTCCCGCGCTATGCAAGTCTTCGTGGAACCATGAAGGCAAAAAAGAAGCCTGTCGACCGCATCCAGCCCGGCTCGACAGGAGCGGCTCTGGAAATGAAACACCTACGCCAGCCTGCGGAACAGGGAAAACAGGTGGAGATGCTTGGTGAAGGCCCGGGTGCCGCCCCTAATGTCGTAGACCTGTTCAAGTCTTTGGAGGTGATACCATCATGATTCTGGGACTCATCGAACATGATCGCGGAACACTGGAGGAGGCCTCCCTTCAGATGCTCACGTTTGCCAGAAACGCCGCCGCCGAGATGGATGTCCCGTTGACAGCCGTTCTCATAGGCGAGTCGGCCCGTCCCTTGGCCGACACAGTTCACACCTATGGCGTTACGAACCTGGTATGGATCCTCCACACAGGCCTGGAAGACTATGCGCCCGCGGCGTGGGCTTCCGCTATGTTTCAGCTCATGGAAAAAAAGCAACCGCGCTTGGTCCTCGCTCCGGCCACGGATCGGGGAAACGAGGTGATGGCGCACCTGGCGGCCAGGGCTGATCTACCAATGGCCGCCAACTGCTCCGAGATCCGACCCGGCGATCCTTTCGAGGTGGTCCGGATGCGCTGGGGGGGGACCCTTCTCGAAGAAGCCGTGCTTCGTGGAGAACCGAAACTCATAACCGTGGCCCCCCTCGTGACCACCCCGGAAGAAGCGCCTGCGTCAGGAGAACCAGAACTGGAGAAATTTTTTCCTTCACTTGAAGACGCCGATTTCCTGGTTCGCGTCATTCGAAGGGAGGAGGCGGTGGCCGAAGGAATCACACTGAAAACCGCTCCCGTGGTGATTGGAGGCGGCCGGGGCGTCGGGAGCCCGGAAGGGTACGGCATCCTTGAAGAACTGGCCGATCTTTTGGGCGGAGCCGTGGGAGGTTCTCGAATCGCCACCAACAACGGGTGGCGTCCCCATTCGGTGCAGATCGGTCTCACGGGCAGCCGCATTTCACCGGACCTTTACATAGCCTGCGGCATCAGCGGGGCCATTCAGCATATGGTAGGGTGTAAGGGGGCAAAGCGAATCCTGGTCATCAACAACGACCCCGAGGCCCCTTTCTTTTCCAAGGCTGACTATGGCGTGGTCGGAGATCTACACGAAGTGCTGCCGGCGATCATCGAGGAGATAAAGAGCCGAGAATGATGCACAAGGCTATGGCATGCAAGCCCCCATCTCACGTCAAGTTCTTCATTATGTTTTTTTCCTTTCCTGCTTAATGGAGTGCCTTTTCCATGGAACTTTAAGTCACCTGAACCTTTTCGTCAGAGTATAGATTCCTTCTCCCCATTCAGGAATGGGGTAAATCCGGTATATTCCATCAGTTAAAGCACAGTTTATAATACATTAAACGTGCAACAGTCTCAAAATTGATGGCCTCGTAAAGAGTCCTCAAGCCGTCATACCGGCGCAGGCCGGTTGTCAACTCATTGTGAAAATTTTCCCCTGCTACCCGTTACTTTAATGTGAGTTCCTACACCCAGAGCGAAGCGACTGGGGACTGAGCATCGTCTTGCGATATCGAATGCTGCACTTTTGGCGGGGTCTGAATTTGTGAGTATTCCGTAACAATCATTGACTGGTGCCTAAAATCTTAACAGGCAACGGGTGGCAAACGGCTTGAAAATGCAGCCTGTGGTTACAAGGGGCTCATAGTCATCGAACGATGCTTCAGGTCTCTCAAGCGGACCCGGATCAAGATGACCCCGATGTATCACTGGTTGCCCGGAGGATTGAAGCCCATGTCAAAATCTGCGTCATGGCACTCCTGATCGAGCGGTTGGCCGAGATCAGGTTCGACCGGACCTGACCGCGGATCAAGCACGGGCTTCGCGCATTGCAGATTTCTTATTTTTCTGCGGCCGGGTAAAATTTTTATCGCACCAATGAATTGACAACCTCTTATTACGCAGGAGTATTCAGGCGTGCCGTGTAACGCCGCAAATAACCGGTGCAAATGGAGCACGCGGAATTTGCATCCGTGTTCATTTGTTCGTTATGAGTTCATCCCGCAGGCCGTTCATAATCATGCCTCTTCAGCTTCCCCCAGTGATTGAGGAAGCGTTTCGACAAAGGCCCGGATTTCATCCCGAACGCGGCGATAATGAGACATAGATTCCTCTTCGTTCTCCGCGTTTGCCGCAAGTTGAGGAGGATCCTCAAATCCCCGGTGCACCAGCCTGGTTTTTGCGGGGAAGAAGGGACAGGACTCTCTGGCATTGTCGCACAGGGTCACCACGTAGTCGAATTCTTTGTCCGCGAGGGCGTCTACATCTTTCGATACCTGCCCCGAAATGTCAATTCCAGCCTCTTGCATCGCCTTCACAGCCCGGGGATCAATCTTTTTCGGGGCGACACCCCCGGAGTAGGCATCAAGTTGATCTCCTTTAAGGTGGTTGGTCCAGGCCTCGGCCATTTGACTCCGGCAGGAGTTTCCAGTGCAAAGGAATAGAATCTTACGTTTTTTTTCCGTCTCTTCGTCTCCTGATTTTTTAGATGTGCGCTCGTTCGTATCGAAACCAGTGAGTCGCCTTCAGGCAAATTTTCACCAGCAGGAGCATGACGGGCACCTCAATAAGCACACCTACCACGGTTGCCAGAGCCGCTCCTGATGAAAGGCCGAAAAACATGGTGGCGGTCGCGATGGCCACCTCAAAGTGGTTGGAAGCACCAATCAGTGCCGCCGGCGCCGCATCCCGATAATCAAGTTTAAGCCACCGCGCCAGGCCATAACCGGGCCAGTAAATCAGGTTGGTCTGAATGAAAAGCGGGATGGCGATCCACAAAATTGTCAAGGGAGTTTTTTCTCAAACAGGTTTTACAGCTTTATTGTACGCTGAAAATACCACTTTTTCCGCACCTTCATCGACATTCCAGTCTCGGATAATTTTATCACTCTGGTCTTTAGGGGTGATGCTCACATCCTGAAAACCCAGGTCTGAGAGAATCTTTTTCACCTCACCGGGTGAAATGGCTCCTGCAACTCAGCCGGTATAGGCGGCAGGGTTGTTCCGGAGCTCCTCGGGCATTTCTCCTGATCGAAGGACATCGGAAATAAGGATACGCACACCCGGCTTCAGAGATCGATAGATTTCCCCGAACACGGAGCATTTATCCGGGGAGAGGTTGATCACGCAATTGGAGATGACCGCATCCACAGAGCTGTCATCGACGGGAAGGTTCTCGATTTGCCCCAGCCTGCCTTCCAAAATTATTTCTTCTCCAACCACGTCTTGACGTCGTCCTTGGTCGGAATTTTGCCGACGCACTTGACCTCGCCGTCCACAACCACGGCCGGGGTGCCGAAAACGCCGTAAGAACCGATCTTCAAAAGATCCTTGACCTTTTCAATATCGGCATCCACGCCCAACTCCGCAAACGCTTCCTTTACATTTTTTTCCGTCTGTTCGCATTTCGGGCAACCCGTACCCAACACTTTAATTTCCATAACATTTCTCCTGTCCGTAAAAATTCAACCTGCAATCCATCCGTACGTCATACCAGCGATCGTGGATAGAACCACGATGATGACACAAAAAACCGCTGTCTTCCTGACCCCCATGACCCCGCCTATAACCAGCATGTTGGGCAGCGACAGGGCCGGGCCGGCCAGGAGCAGGGACAACGCAGGCCCCTTGCCCATGCCGGCTCCAATCAGTCCTTGAAGAATCGGGACCTCGGTCAGGGTGGCAAAATACATCAGCGCTCCGGATACGGAGGCAAACAGATTGGCCCCGAGCGAATTCCCGCCAACCAGGGACTCGATATAATGCTCAGGAATCAAGGCCGGGTGTCCCGGCCGTCCCAGCATAAAGCCGGCCACCAGCACCCCTGCACCCAGGAGGGGAAGAATCTGTTTCATGAATCCCCAGGTGGACTGGACCCAGGCCCCCCGTTCTTCCCTCAAAAACCACCCTTTGAGCATCAAACCCAGGATGATCAAAAGCCCGGCGGTGATATACCATTTGGCTTCAAAGATGAGTGGCCACAAACCGGTGGATTCTTCTCCCGATCTTGCAAAAGCCGCAAAAATAAGGACCAGTACCAGGGTGAGCATAAAAAGGGCTTCCTGTGCAAGGGTCCTGCCTTTCGCCTCTTCATCAGGGAGGTAGATCTGTCCCGCTGTCCGCTGAGCGTCATCTTTCCTGAAAAAAAAGGCCATCAGCAGACCCGTCAGAATCGCAAACAGGACCGCCCCGACAGCCCGGACGAGGCCCAGTTGCCATCCCAGGATTCTTGCTGTCAGCACGATGGCCAGCACATTGACGGCCGGGCCGGAATAAAGAAAAGTCGTTGCCGGGCCGATTCCGGCCCCGCGGGTATAAATTCCTGCAAACAATGGAAGCACGGTGCATGAACAAACCGCCAGGACCGTGCCGGACACGGAGGCAACCGAATACGAAAGGATTTTTTTCGCTGTTGCGCCGAAATACTTGAGCACGGAGGCCTGGGATATAAAGACCGCGATTGCGCCTGCGATGAAGAAAGCGGGAATCAGGCAGGTGAGCACGTGCTCCCGGGCATACTCCTGGAGCATCATAAAGGCCTCGAGGCCGGATCGCCGGATCGTTTCATTTCCCCACGGAACGTAGTAAGCCGCCAGAAACGTAAGTGCAATTATGAATAGTTTGGTTCGTTCTTTCATCGTTACCGCTTTCTTAAATTCTAATATGCCTATTTTTGCATATATAAAGGATAAAAAAAATAGCGCCCTATTTCTTGCAGATGGTCTCCCGTCGCATTTGAGGGAGCTTTTCGATAAGCGCTTTCACCTCCATGTCATCTTCCATCCAGTGCCTCAGGTTGCCCAGCAGGCTTGCAACATAGGGAGATCTGCCTCCATCGGTAAGATGATAGTCCACCCAGAGGCCGTCTTTTCTGAAGTCCACGAGCCCTGCATCCTCCAGGATTTTCAGATTCTTGGAAACCGTGGGCTGGGAGACCTGGAGGGCCTCCCGCATCTCGCACACGCACATGGTCCTGTGCTGAAGCATCTTGATGATCTTCACCCGGTTGGGATCGGAAAGGGCCTTCATAACCTTGATGAAATCTTTCATGTCGAGCCATCCATTATATACATTTATTGGAATATAATTTCGAGGCAGCCGGGTGTCAATAAATTTTTTTCAGTGTGTGGGTGCAAGATTCTACCGAAAACGGCCCAAGGCCCGCGAGTTCTGGGGACACTTTACTTATTTCTTTTTTTTGGACCAGG
>CAYXDR010000037.1:0-13341 GCA_964463515.1 uncultured Desulfobacteraceae bacterium
TAGCGACCCCGACCCCGAAGGATATCGTTATTTTGACTTTTTACGGTTTCATCATATTTGTTTGACATGTTGTATGGATAGCCATTATTTTTATCGACACGGAATTTCCGGAAAAGCTCAAATCCGAACCGGGATTTATGTAAGACCATGAAAAAGAACAAGAGCAAAGAACCCACAACCATCCTGATCCTGGGCCTTGGCAGCATGGGCTATTACCTTGCCAGGCGTCTTGTGCACGAAGGTTATATCGTCACCGCAATCGAAGCTGACAGCCGGATCATTCGTCACGTGAATGAAAATCTCGATGCCCGCATAATCAAGGGCAGCGCCATGAGTATTGAGCACTGGAAAGAAGCCAGGGCCGGGAACATGGACTATCTCATCGCGGTTACTGATAATGATGCAGTGAACATGATGGCGTGTTTGATTGCGGATAAGTTTAAAATTCCCAATAAAATCGCACGCATTCGTTCAATGGAATTCGGCGGGGAAAATTGTATCCTCACGGACCGGGACCTCAAAGTCGATCTCATCATTCACCCGGAGGAACTGGCTGCCCAGGAATTTGCGAGATTGATCAAGGTGCGGTCAGGCAACGACATCATCGATGTGGCTGGAGAGGAAATAGAGATTATGGCCATCCGTATCAATGATAAATCCCCCCTGGTTAACCGCAAACTCAAGGACATCACCAAGCATTACAATGAATTCAGATTCCGCGTGGTGGCGATTGCCAGGGGAATCAGCACTTTGATTCCAGGCGGTGAAGACATGCTGCTTTCTCAGGACCTGGCGTTTTTGATGGTCTGTAGTGAGAATCTAAAACGTTTGATGGAAATAGCCGGTGTGGGGCAACAAAAACGCCACCACGTAATGATCATGGGTGGAAGCCTTGTCGGCCGCAGGTTGGCAGAGCTGCTGGGAAAATCCGTCAGAGTAACGCTTCTTGAGAAAGATGGACACCTTGCAGAAGAACTTTCCTTTTCGCTGCCGAACACCGAGGTGCTTCACTGCGACGGGTCTGAGTCCGAAGTCCTGCTTTCCGCCGGGCTGCTCGATATGGATACCTTTGTCACAGCAACCAGCCAGAACGAGACCAATATCATGACCTGCGTACTGGCGAAACATTTGATGGAGTCCCAAAACGGGGAAAATGACCGCAATAAGGGAAAATGCATTTCCCTGGTCAACAAGGAAGAATACCTTGTGCTGGCTGGGACCATGGGATCGGACATCGCCTTGAATATGCACATCCTGGCTGGAAACGAGATCCTCAAATTCATCCGCAGAGGTGAATTGCTGTCGGTGGCTCATTTGCATGCCTTGGATGCGGATGTGGTCGAAATACTCGCCGCCCCGGGTTCTCCGATCACGCGAAAGCCGCTTTCAAAGCTGTCTCCCTTTTATTACGGAAAGATCATGATCGGGGCCATCCACAGAGAAGGTTCCTGGCGTGTGGCAGTCGGTGACACTCAAATATTGGAAAATGAGAGGGTTATTGCGGTTTGCTTGTCGACCCACCTAAAGGAAGTTCAAAAATTGTTCTTGAGTTGAGGCTGCCTATCGTTTCCAAAAGGATGGGTAGAAAAGGACCAGTGCTGTGAACATTTCCAGCCGGCCTACCAGCATGTTCCAGGACAAGAACCATTTGCCGACATCTGAGATATGGGCATAGTTATGTGATGGCCCTACAGCGCCGAAACCAGGCCCTATGTTCATGAGCGTGGCTATAACCGAACTCATGGAGGATAAATAATCCATCCTGTCAACCAGTGACATGAAGCAGCCACCTGCCAGTACCAGGAAAATGTTTACAATAAAATAACAGATAGCCAGATCGATCGTTTGAGAATCAACAGAGCGTTGATTGAGCCGGACAGACGTCACCGACATGGGGCGCAAGAAGATGCGCTTTATGGCCGCCACCCCGAATTTCCAGATCAGGACATAATGAACAACCTTGATTCCGCTGGTTGTGGAGCCGGCGCAAGCCCCTATGAAACAAACTGCATAGAGTAGCATCTGCGCGGCCTGAGGCCACTTTTCATAATCGGCCGTGGTAAAACCGGTGGTTGTTAAAATGGAGGTTACCTGAAAAGTCCCGTAGCGCAGGGAATCGAACAGGCCGGGGTAGGTACCGTTGCTGTAGAGGATCCATGACACCATCCCGCAGAAAAACAGCATGAATCCCAAATACCAGCGGAGTTCCGAGTTGATTTTTATCTCCCTCCAGTTCCCATGCATCATATGATAGAAAAGCATGAAAGTCATGCCGCCAAGGAACATGAAAAGTATGATCACCCAGTCGAAGTATGCATTGTTGTAATGGCCGATGCTGGCGTTCCAGGGTGAATAGCCCGATGTCGAAACCGTTCCGAACGCGTGACACAATGAGTCGAAAACAGTCATTCCTCCCAGTGCCAGCAGTGCTGTTTCCAGGAGGTTCAGGCCCATGTAAATTCCCCAGAGCCAGATCATTGTGTCTCGGTTGCGTGGGATGAACTTTTCTTTTGTAATTGTTTGCCCCGGGCTTGATTCGGCCCGGAACAGACGGAATCCGCCCAACCCATGGGGCAGGAATATAACGGTTAAAGTCAAAAATCCCATGCCGCCGAGCAGGTGAGTCTGGCTGCGCCAGAAGAGCAATCCATGGGGGACGACTTCGATGTCGGTGAGTATCGTAGCCCCGGTGGTGGTGTAGCCGGACATCATCTCGAAAAAAGCATCCGTAAAGGAAGGAATTGATCCGTGGATCATGAACGGCAGTGCGGAAATCGCGGAAATCAAAATCCACCCGAAAACAGCGACCAAGAAACTGTCTTTTATGTTTATGTTGTGAAAATTCCGGAAAGCCCGCCACAATACAAGACCGAAACCGGCCGCAACCGCCCCTGAAACGATTATCGCATAGAGATCGTCCTCCTGGTAGTACAATGAGCATATCATTGGCAAGACCATAGAGGCCCCCATGACGATCATTAATTTGCCCAGTACATTTGCTATGGCTGCGTAGTTCATAAAGTCAAAATCCGGTCCAGCTACGGTCCATCTGGAAATACCGAAGGGAAACTTGGCAATAATTTCGACTATTCCTTACTCTGAAAAATATTCCGGATCAAGCCCATTTCTTCATTTGATATTATGCCCGGGTTTAAAGCAAAAGTATGGGAAGGTTTCAATGAACTGAAAGAGCAGGTGATTGTCGCCCCCGACGCAACCGAGGAAATAACGGCGAAATAGAGGAGGCATCAAGCGGACACGCCTGATGCCTCCATTAAACAAACAGAGTTCTTTTTGAAGCCGGAGGACTGTTCCCTGCTCAGTAAAAGTCCCTGCCCTTGTTAAAATTAGAAGTCCTTGAAGTCCTCTTCTCCCAAGGGAATCATTTTTTGAGGATTTATTTCCCTGCCGTGCAGAGAACAATGAGCATTATTCCCATGACCGTTGCCACCAAGGGCGGGTTTATGATGTCTGGGAATGTCCAAGGCTCTCAGCTCATTACTTCGGTTCGCTTCAATGACTTTTGAACCATTTGCTCCATTTTTATTCCCTCCAACCATTGCAACCAGTGCGGAGACAAATTCGTTCATTTGATGGGCCTGGGAGGTAAGCTCCTCAGAGGCACTGGCATTCTGCTCGGCATTGGCCGCATTCTGCTGCACTACCTTGTCCACCTCTGTCATGGCCACATTCACCTGTTCGATCCCCTGGGCCTGTTCATTTGAAGCCGCTGCTATCTCACCCACCAGTTCGGCGACCTTGACCACTGACCGGGCCACCTCCTTGAAGGCCTCGTTGGTGCCTGCAACCAGCTCACCCCCACCCTTGACCTTTTTTACAGTGCTTTCAATCATGTCGTCGGTGTTCTTGGCAGCCTCAGCGGCCCGGATGGCAAGGTTCCTGACCTCGTCCGCCACAACGGCGAAACCAGCTCCAGCCTCACCTGCCCGTGCCGCCTCCACGGCCGCGTTCAGGGCCAGGAGGTTGGTTTGAAATGCAATCTCATCAATAGTCTTGATGATCTTGGATGTGTCTTCGCTCGCACGGGAGATTTCTTCCATGGACCTGGTCAGTTCACTCATTGACTGGTCGGCGTGGGTAACCACCTCGTTGGCTTCCTTCATCAGGCTATTTGCGTGGTCGGCATTGGCTGCATTCTGCTTGGTCATAGAAGACATCTCTTCCAGAGAGGCGGAAGTTTCCTCGAGGGATGAGGCCTGTTCGCACGATCCTTCGGCCATCTCGTGGCTGGCGGAAGAAACTTGTCCAGACGCCGATGCCACCTGCTCGGCCCCTTCACTCAACCCTTCAATGACCTTATTCAGCGATTTGTTTATTGACCTTGTAATCAGCAATCCAAGCGTGAGCGCCAGTGCAACCGCAAAGAGTATCCCGACAAGGGTGACCGACTTGAGATATCCAACGGATTCAACCTCCTGAAGGGCGACTTCACGGTTAATTTCGACGAGCTGATCAAGAAATCCCATGGCAGTGCGCTGAGCGGCCATTGCGGGCCCCAGCATCTGGGCCTGGGCCGCATCCATCAACGCCATGGAGTCATTGGCAACCGCCAACATCTGATCGAATGCCCCAAACACGGCCTCCATGCTCGGAATCATCTCACTCTGATACAATGAGCCGGCCTCCTGCATGTCACCGTCCCCAACGGCCTGCTTGATGGTCTCCACTGCATCGTGAAACCGCTTGTGGGGAGTTTCAAAGTCCTGGATAAGGGCCTCGAACTCCTGGTTTTCGGTGGGAAAGTCGGGCAACCACCGGCCCGCATTGCAGGTGGTGTGGTCTTCTCCCCCCTCAAACTTCTCATTGTGATTAAGCAGGTGATTTACACGCTGGACCAGGATGTAATGGTCCTTGCTGAAACGCTCGATCTGGCGCACCAGATCTTTGGGATCGGCGATCCCGTTTCGGTCGAACTCCCTGGCCAAGTCAATGAACTTGTTGTTCTCCTTAATCCAGGCTTTCCAAGCGGGCACAAACTGCTGCCAGACCTTTGCCTCTTCCGAAGTCCGGGGCAGGGGCTCGTAAACGGCCCAGGCGGCCTCGTATTTTTTTTGTGCTTTCTCCAGGTTGTCGTATTGCCTCTCGCGCACCTCCGGATCGAGCCCGGCAATGCCCAGGGTCCTCAATGTCCCTTTAATGTTTTGAGCGCTTTCCTCGATAATAAGCAGGCTGTCTACGCCGGGCAGGCGCACATGAGCCACCTCATGGAGAGCCTCACCTTCTTTGTCGATCCCGTAATAGCCCACGATGCCTAGGATCAGAGTAATTGCAGCTACCCCAAGAAACGATACAATCAATTTTCTTCCGATAGTCCATCCTGTTTTCATGATCTGTCCCTCCGTCCCCTATTTTTTTGTAATTTACCTGCCATGCTGATCGCTGTTGATCGGGCTGGTTTGCTGCTTAAGATCTTCCACCTCGCCGGCGGCAAGCACACGGTCGATATCCAGCAGAATCTTTACATTGTTGTTTATCTTCGCCATGCCGAGGATATAGTCCGTATTCATTCTTGCACCGAAGGTGGGGGCCTGTTCGATGTCCTCTTCTTTGATGTTGAGGACTTCGGAGACCGCATCAACCACGACGCCGATCAGCACTGTAGTCAAGCCTCGTTCGATTTCTGTCACCACAATGCATGTCCGGTCCGTGTAATTAATAGGTTCCATTCCGAATTTAAGCCGCAGATCCATTACCGCTATGACCTTGCCCCTGAGGTTTATCACTCCTTTAACGAATTCCGGCAGTTGCGGAACCGTTGTGATCGCCATCATCCCGATGATTTCCTTGATTCTTTGAATGCAGATTCCGTATTCCTCCCGAGCCAGGTTGAAGATCAAGTATTTGCCTTCCCTGCTGGCTATATCATTTTTTGCATCGTTCATTGTTTCGGCTGGCTTAGCCATGTTTTTCACCTCCTCATTCTTCATTTATTTTCTCCCGAAGCATTTTTATGGCGAACGGATTGCTCATTTTCTCCAACGCCCTAATTGCAAATTCCATAATACCGGTGATCCGGATACCCGGGCTTGCATCTATGCATCGAATTAAGAAACACGCGACTTCCATATCCGAAGCCTTGTCACCTTGAAGTTCGTTTTTATTATGGAGCATTTTTATGCTTCTCCCATTTACGATCCAATGGCTCTAACGCGAAGCAATAAGCCACTTACATGCCAATGATATGATCATTTTGCTTATAATCCTGGTCACATGCGTTATAGCAAAAACATAAAAATTTAATGATTGTCGCTTAACGAGCATATTAGTTAATATTTTATTATTTAGATTTATAGTTTATCTGCCTTAGGAAGGATTATTGTAAAACATGTTCCTTTATCAACTTCGCTTTTAACATTTATCTTGCCTTTATGTTCACTTATTACTTCGTTTACGACTGAAAGACCGAGTCCATTGCCTCCCTTCTTACGTGTATAATAGGGATCAAAAATGTTTTTTATTCGATCCTCCGGGATTCCCCAGCCGGTATCAGCCACGCTGATCAGTATGGTCTGCTCCTGGTTGTCGGTGCGTGCACTCAATTTCAGGATCTTGAGAGGCTTTCCGTCCATGGCATCGATGGCATTGAGAATAAGGTTGTTTAAGGCCTGTTCCAGCCCATATCTGGACCCATTTACATATATGCCTTCTTGTCCAAACTCTTTTTCTAATACGATGTGTTTTGCTTTCATCAGGTCTTCAAACATTTTAAGAGCAACTTCTACCAATTCTATTATATTAAGCGTTTTATGATTATTTGTGTTATTCGCTGCACCAATTTTGATAATGCGCCTATTTATGGCTTTTATTTTGTCGGTGGCATTCAAGATTGACTCGAAACGTCTCTTTAGTGTTTCAGTATCGGTGAGGTCGAACATACCGAGCTCTGCAGACCCTGCAATGGCCGTCAGGGGGTTGTTGATCTGGTGGGCAAGCCTTGGTAGCAATTTCTCGAGGTCGTGGGAATTTGTGTTCCGAACCATGAGATGTAAGGCTCTTTCAATCTCGAGAATTAAATCATCTAAAGGAAAGGGTTTCTCGATAAAACTGTCACACTGGTTCCGGAGGGCCTCGACAACCAAATCCTTTTCACCGTATGCGGTCATCATAATGACTGGAAGGGACCTGGTTCGCTCCCGGATGTTTTTCAAGAGATCCATGCCGTCCATTCCCGGCATGGAAAAGTCCGTAACAACGATGTCAATCGAAGCCTGCTGCTGGTCTTCCATTTCTTTAACCCGTTTAAGGGCTTCCTGTGAACTGGACTCCACGATTACGCCATACCCCTTATTCAGCAATCCCACCTTAAGGCTCCTGAGCTCCAGCGGCTCATCATCCACAAGTAAAACGGTTTTCATCTTCAACTCCTTTTCTTGCGTTTTGCGTGAATCACGAATGCTGTTGAACTGCTATAGGAATCCATAGGCAAGGACTGTGCCGGGAGACGAGAGTTGAGTTAAACGGTTGATAGTAAACAATAAATAGTGCGCTTCCTGCCTGATTGGTTCTACAGACAATCTGTTACATTCCGTAACAGCTCGGAGGGAGAACATGCGGAAGCGTTTGTCTCAAAAAAGGTTCGGGCGTGTTGTTGCAAAACAGTACAATGGTGTGGATTATAACAGGCGGAAGTGTGGCGGGTCAGGCCTTCCAGCCCCTAATTTGCCTGGCCAGCCTTTGGCGGGAGATGCCCAGAATGCGGGCTGCGGCGGACTGATTGTTGTTGCATCGCTCGAGGGCCTTTTTGATCAGGTGTTCGGTGGCCTCCTGCAGAGTAGGCAAGCGTCCGGCGGGGTTTTCCATTTCCCAATTCTCATCAGCAGCCACAATGGGATCTTTCTGGACTGCGATTTTGACCCGGTCTCCAAAATCCTTGAGGGACAATTTTACTCCCTTGTTTCTGGCGACTGCGTCGTGGATTAGGGTCTTGAGTTCACGTACATTTCCCGGAAAAGGATAGCGGAGGAGGGCAGAGACCAGTTCCTCGGGATATGTGGGGCACTCCCTGCCGAGGGACAGGGCCGCCTCCTCTATGAAGTGATCCAACAAAAGCGGTATATCGTCAGGTCTCCGGCGGAGGGGAGGGATATGAATGTGATGCGTGGAGAGCCTGTAGAAAAGGTCCTGGCGGAAATCCCCCGCGTCCTTGAGTTTGGAAAGATCGCGGTTCGTGGTTGCCACTACACGGGTATTCGCTTTTCGGGCGGAGTCGGAACCCAGCGGGAAGTATTCACGTTCCTGGAGCAGGCGAAGCAGCTTGATCTGGGACTCAATGCTCAGATCACCTATTTCATCAAGATGGAGTGTGCCGCCGCCTGCCTTTTCCACCAAGCCCTGCCGCGGTTTTTCCGCCCCTGTGAACGCCCCCCTGACATGCCCGAACAGGGTATCGGAAAAAACATTGTCATCCAGGCCCGCCACGTTGACCGATACAAGCGGGCCGTCCGGAGCGCTCAATGAATGAACGGCCTTGACCATCAGCTCTTTGCCGACCCCGGTCTCTCCGGTGACAAGGACAGCTTCCCTGCTGGGCCCGATGGACTCGACGTATTGAAAGATGGCAAGCATGGCCTTGTCTCTGGTAATCATATGTAAAAACACATCCGAGTTCTGCAGCTCCCCTGAAAGCATGTGGTCTTTCAGCCGCCGGGCCTGGTCCCTGAGCTCTTTAAGTTCAAGTGCCCTCCTTACCCCGGAAACCAGACGGCTCGTTTCCACGGGTTTTACCATGTAATCAAGCGCGTCTTTCTTCATGCACCTGACTGCGGTGTCCACTTCATCCATAGCGGTTACAACGATTACGGGGATCTCGGGAAAACGCTCTGCAACAACCGACAGGATCTCTTCCCCTGAGACAAAGGGCATGGTGAGATCGAGGAGAATCGCGTCGTAAGGGTGCTCCGAAAGAAGATGGAGCACCTCCCTGCTGTCCTGGCATTTTTCGATATTGCCGATCCCGTTCATGCGCAGGGTTAGGGAAAAACTACGGAGGGATTCCATCTCGTCATCCACAATTAAGACAGGGTTGGCAGGAAACAATGAGCGGGAACTCATGAAGCGGCTCCTGTTTCTTCCGGCATGAGCGCAGGGAGCGCCACCCTGAAGATGGAACCACGGCCCTCAGCGCTTTCCACTTCCAGACGACCCCCGTGAAGGTCCACAATCTGCTTGCTGATAGCCAGCCCCAGTCCTGTACCTCCAGAACTCCTTCTCGTGGTGAAGAAAGGTTCCATTATCCTGGTCAGGTCTTGTTCCGCAATCCCCTCGCCCTCATCGTGCACCGCGAAAAGGACCTCTTTCTGGCCCTGATCAAACCAGGTTTGCAAGAAAACGCCCCTGTTACGATCGGGCAGGGCGTTCAGTGCATTTGAGGTCAGGTTCACAAACACCTGTTCGAGTTTCCCACGGTCGGCTTTGACAGGCGGCAGGCCGTCTCCATAGGATATATCGAAGCGTTCGGTTTTTTTCCTGATGGTGTGCTTCAGGAGAAGAAACGTGTTCTTTACCGCTTCGTTTATATCCGTCGGCATTAGGTTCAGTCCATCCCGTTTGGCGACAAAGTCCTTCAAGACATCCACAATCCTCTTGATCCGGCCTGCGCTGGATTCAATGCTTTCTATAAGTCCCGGGATCTCCTCCCTGAATGCGCTGTAAGAGAGGAAACCTACCGAAAAGTCCCCGTTGGAATCGCAGTAACTGTCCAGAATCGGCGAGGCAGCCGTCCAGAAATCTGACAACGTGGCCGCATTCAGCATGATTATGTGGTTCGGGTTGTTTACCTCGTGAGCGATACCCGCCGCGACCGTACCCAGGGAAATCAACTTGTCCGCGTGGGCCATCTCCTGAGCTATCCGGCGCTCCTCGGTGATATCCGCGATTCGAATGACGACATCGCCTGTTTTGCATCCATGTTCTACTATTGGGTATAATACGACCCTTTCAATCCTGTGGCGATCGGCAATTCCTTTTCTCTCCAATGTCAGATACTTGCTTTTTGATACAAGTGGCGGCAGGTTGCAGGCCTCCGTCATCTCCGGATCGGCATGACTACAATTATGACAAAGCATCTTGTTCTGGACGAGCTTTATGCCTATGGACCGGCAATAGTCCGATGCGGCCTTGTTGAACAGCTTCAGGTGCATGTCCTGATCAACCAGCATAAGGGGTTCGGCTATGCCCTCAAACACCGACTGGAGCAAGGACTGCTGGGCATGGAGTTGTTTCTCCGCCTGTTTTCGTACAGAAATTTCCTCCTGAAGGTTCCTGTTGCTCTCGGTCAGTTGGGCTGTGCGCTTCTCCACCATCGCTTCCAGATCACGGGTAAGGCGATACAGGTTGAGGTGCGTCTCCACGCGGCTCAGAACCTCCTTTTCTTCAAAGGGCTTGGTCACATAATCCACCCCACCCGCTTCAAAAGCGTGCGTCTTGTGCTCCACTTCTCCAAGGGCACTGATGAACAGCACGGGAATCCTGCTGAGGGCCGGATCGGCCTTGAGGTTTCTGCAGACCTCAAGGCCGTCCATTTCCGGCATCAGGATGTCCAGTAGAATAATATCCGGAGGTCTCTTGGCCGCGGCACTGAGCGCAGCCCTGCCTTCGGGAAAAGCTACCACCCGATACCCCTTGTTTCGCAATAGCTCCTGCAGGTATCTCAAATTGGCAGGCGTGTCATCCACCACCATAACGGTAGCCGGCGCTGTTTCATTCTTCATTTAACCTCCCTTTCACAGTAAGCAGGGTATTCAGGCGAGAGTAGTCGAACATATCAGCCAGTCCGCGCAGTTTTCTCACTAATTTCGGATGGGATTCGATCGCTTCCTCGAGTAGTTCCGCGAACAGGCCCATATCCCCCTCTTCAACCGCCTGCCTCAGTTTCTCCCGCAACGCCTCGGGCAGCTCTGATACGGCCTCGACCGTCAGCGCGGGAAGTTTCTGGGCATCGTCATCCTTGTACACATACCTCAACCCCAGGCAACGACCGAGTATTTCGTATAATTCCCAATGTTGAAAAGGCTTGCGCAAGAAAGCGTCCGCCCCGACATTCAATGCTTTCTGCTTTCCCTCTTCAAAGGCGCTGGCGGTCAAGGCAATGACTGGTGTGGCCAGTCCATTATCGGTACTCTTAATTCGGCGAGTGGCCTCGTATCCGTCCATATCCGGCATGCGCATATCCATCAGCACCGCGTGGGGGGAAAACTCATCGAAAAGTTCGAGGGCCTCCCTGCCGTTATGGACCTGGAGGATCTGGACCCCTATGGGCACCAGAAGGGCCTTCAACAGCGCCTGGTTATGGGGATCGTCATCCACCGCCAGTACCCGAACAGGCTCGGTGCCCGGCTCCAGGCTGACAACCTCTCGGTATGCGGCCAACCCCTTCTCAGGACCCGCTTTTCCCCTCGGCATTACCGCCGTGAAGGTAAAACAACTGCCCCTGCCCGGTTCACTGGTAACCCATATATTCCCGCCCAAAAGGGCTGCATACTCCCGGCAGATGGCAAGCCCCAGGCCTGTTCCGCCTTTTTGGGCCGTGGAGTCGATCTGCTCAAAAGGCTTAAAGATTTTTTCAAGATTCCCTTCGGATATGCCGATGCCGCTGTCCTCCACCTCTGCGGTCAGCCTGACCATATCCCTCTGCTCCAAACCGTCCTCCTCATAGTCATCGCCTCGGACCCGCAAGCTGATGCCGCCGTTTCTAGTGAATTTGACGGCATTGCTCAACAGGTTCAAGAAGATCTGCTTCATTTTAGTGCGGTCGCCATACAGGAATTCTGGTAGCTCACCGTCCCGCTCCACCACAAGGCGCAACCCTTTGGCCTCGCACCGGGAACGAAACATCTCCTTGAGATCCGTCAGCAGTTCATGCATGGAAAAGTCAACGGCTTTGATCTCCAGGTGGCCCGCTTCGATCCTGGAAATCTCCAGGATGTCGTTGATGATGTCCAGCAAATCGTGGCCGCTGCGAAGGACGACCTGCACATCACTGCGCTGTCGCTCGGTGAGCAGGGGGTCTCTTGAAAGCAGCTGGGAAAATCCGATCACAGTATTGAGCGGGGTCCTGAGTTCGTGGCTCATGTTGGATATGAAAAGGCTCTTGGCCCTGTTGGCGTCCTCGGCTTTTCTTGCAAATTCCACAGCCCGGTTCCTGGCCGATTCAAGTTCCATGTTGGCTTTCCGCAGCTGATGCTCGGCCTTCTTGCGCTCGGTGATGTTCTCATGCGCGACAACGACCCGCCGGGGATCTTTACCTGCGAATGGCGTGACATGCCCGACGAACCACCGGTCCTCGTCCGGCGAATGGCATGGATACTCCATCTCGAAGTCCCGGCGCTTGCCTGAAAGCACCTCGCGGATGCCTTCGGCAAAGGGAACGGCGTCCTCGCAATACACGCCCGATGCGTTATCACAGACTGCGAGGTAGTTGAGCCCCTCTGAAACGTCGCCCGGCTGGGCACCGTTTGTCGCCGCGAAATCACGGTACGCCTTGTTGGTGAGTGTGATTTCACCTCGACCGTCCAGCACCACGATATGGGCTGACAGCCCGTCCAACGTGGATCTAAGATACCATTCCGATTCTCTGAGCGCCTCCTCGGCCTGCTTGCGCTCGCTGATGTCCATGATAATACCAGAGGCCTTGACCCTTCGATCATCTTCCCACACCGCCTGACCTGTAGTGTGGACCCACATGGGCCGACCTGCGGCATTGGTAAAGGGAACCTCGAGGTCATAGGGCTCTCCTGTGGACACGCACCGCTCAAAGGCTTTCTTCACCAGCTCCCGGGACTCAGGAGGATAACAGGCCAAGCTCCTCGCAATATGTTCCGGTGAACCGGGTTCGACTTCACCCGGTGTGAACCCATGGATACGATATGCCTCGTCCGTCCAGACCATATACTGCTTGTCTATGTCATACTCCCAGCCGCCTATCTTAGCCATACGCTGAGAGTTAAACAGAAGCCTTTCTGATCTCTTGAGTTTTTCTGCTGCCAATTTTTGCCTGGAGATATCCCGAATAACCAGGATAGCGCACCTTTGTCCCTGAACCACAACCGGGGAAACGCTGAATTGAATCCAGAAGCCGTTTCCCGCTTCCTTATCCCTGAAGATTTCCTGCACCCGGTCTTCCGGCCTATCGAGCACACCATCCAGGACATGAGCAACCGCGTTGTTGATTGCACAATCCGAACACTCAGGAGCGCTTCCACAACCCTCCGGATGGTTATGGCGATGGCGGCAGCCGACATAGTCACCACATCGGAGCGAAGCAGGTTCGATTTTTTCAACGCCGCAAATGGCCCGGGCTGCGGCGTTGTCGGAGACCACCTG
>CAYXDR010000038.1:0-13055 GCA_964463515.1 uncultured Desulfobacteraceae bacterium
GCGCTGGGCTTCGCCAACAGGGCGGGCATGTCTTTCGGGGGTATTACCCCCGGCGACTACAAGAGGATGCTGGCATACCAGAAGAATCGGATTTTTGCCTTTGTCAACGCCCTTGGTGAAGTAAACGCCGAGTGGGCCGCCAATGCGGCTGGTTGTGTCAACTGGGGTTTTCCGACCATCTCCGACACAGACATCCCGGAAATCCTGCCTACTGGCGTGTGTACGTACGAACACGTGGTGGCCAATGTGAACCACGAGGAAATGACTCAAAAATCCATTGAAATCCGAGGTCTGAAGGTTTCGATCACGGAAATCGATATTCCGCTTGCCTATGGTCCTGCTTTCGAAGGTGAACGGGTGCGTAAAGGCGACCTCTATGCGGAAATGGGAGGCGGCAAAACCCAGTGCACAGAGCTGTGCAAAATGGCCGAGATGAATGAAATAGAAGATGGGAAGGTAAATGTAATCGGCCCGGACATAAAAGACATGAAAAAGGGCGACAAACTGCCCCTTGGCATATATGTTCAGGTTGCCGGACGGGAAATGCAGCCTGATTTCGAACCTATCCTCGAAAGGCAGATTCACCACCTGATCAACTATGCCCAGGGTGTTATGCATATAGGGCAGCGGGATATTTCCTGGATACGTGTCGGGGATGCAGCGGTGGAAAAGGGTTTCACTCTGAAGGACCTGGGAGTGATCCTTCATGCCAAATTCCACCAGGACTTCGGAAGCATTCTCGATAAGGTGGAAGTTACATTGTATACGAAGAAGGAAGATGTGGACAAGCTTACGGCCCGGGCCAGAGAAGAATACCGGCATCGCGACGAGAGGGTCGAAAGCATGACCGACGAAAACACCGAAACCTTTTACTCGTGTACTTTATGCCAGTCATTTGCGCCGAGCCATGTGTGCGTGGTAAGTCCGGAGCGTACAGGGCTTTGTGGTGCATATAACTGGATGGACTGCAAGGCGTCCAACCAGATAAACCCCACGGGTCCGAACCAGCCCGTCGAAAAGGGAGAATGCCTGGATCCCGTGCTTGGCCAGTGGAAAGGCGTAAACGACTTCGTATACAAAGCTTCCCGGCAGACTATAGACCACTATAATTTCTACAGTGTCGTGCACGATCCCATGACGACCTGCGGATGCTGCGAATGCATAGCGGCGGTCCTGCCCGGCTGCAACGGGGTGATGACCGTGAACCGGGAATATTCAGGAGAGACTCCCTGCGGTATGAAGTTCACCACTCTGGCCGGAGTCATGGGCGGCGGTCAATCCACGCCTGGTTTTGTCGGCCATTCCAAGTTCAACATAACGCAGCGGAAGTTCGTTTCCGGAGATGGCGGCCTGTTGAGAGTCGTCTGGATGCCCAAAGGCCTCAAGGAGGAGATTCGGGACAGGCTGCTGAGACGCGGTGAGGAGCTCGGGGTTCCGGATCTCATCGACCGCATCGCCGACGAAACCGTGGGTACGAGCGAAGACGAGGTTATGGCATTCCTGAAGGAAAAGGATCATCCTGCGCTCAACATGGATCCGATCGTGGGTTAGTAGCAGGGCGCAACCACTTTTTGATTTTTATCTAATGATCAGGAGAAGACCATGGCATTAACCGGTATACAAATTTTCAAGATGTTACCTAAGACCAATTGTGGTGAATGCGGGGTGCCGACATGCCTTGCATTCGCGATGAACCTCGCTTCGGGCAAGGCGGAGCTGGATGCCTGCCCATATGTTTCGGATGAAGCCAGGGAAAAGCTTGCCGAAGCCTCCGCGCCGCCGATCCGGCCGGTTGCCCTGGGAGCAGGAGCGAGAGCCTGTAGAATCGGTGGTGAAACCGTTCTGTTCAGGCATGAAAAAACCTTTTATAATCCTACAGCCCTTGCCGCAATGATAACTTCGGACATTGCTGCGGACGCCCTCGACAAGAAACTGAAAGAGTGGAATGCTTATCAGTATGAGCGGGTTGGTTTGAACCTTAGGCCGGAGCTTGTGGCCTTAAAGGATGCTAATGGTGATGCTTCCGCCTTCGCAGCCGCGGCCAAAAAGATCGCCGAAGAAAGCGAATTCGGCCTGGTTCTCATGAGTGATTCCCTCGAAGCCATGAAGGCCGGGGCAGAGGCCTGTTCGTTCAAGCTGCCCCTTCTCTACGCAGCCACCGCAGATAACGTGGAAGAAATGGGATCTCTTGCAAAAGAGCTGTCGCTTCCCTTGGCGGTGAAGGGCGATGGTGTAGAAAGCCTCATCCCGCTTACAGATAAGCTCACCGAAATGGGTATCAAGGATTTGGTGCTTGATCCCGGCTCCCGGGAGCCTAAGCAGTGCTTCGAAGACCAGGTGGTCATCCGCCGGGCGGCGCTTAAGGCTTCAAATCGAGCGCTGGGTTTCCCGATCATTTCTTTTCCATGCGAAATGGCCGGCAACCTGGACGTGGAAAGCGCGATAGCAGCGATGTGCATTACGAAATACTCATCGCTGGTGGTTCTTTCCGATTTCACCGGCGAGAGCCTCTTTCCCCTGCTGCTTGTGAGGCTCAATATTTTTACCGACCCACAGAGGCCGATGACTGTTACGGAAGGTATTTATGAAATCGGTTCTCCTGGGGAGAATTCGCCTGTACTGGTGACAACCAACTTCTCGCTGACCTATTTTATTGTCAGTGGCGAAATCGAAGGAAGCCGTGTGCCCAGCTGGCTGCTGATAATGGATACAGAAGGATTGTCGGTTATGACGGCATGGGCGGCAGGGAAATTTTCCGGCGATATGGTTGCCGCTTTTGTTAAGAAGTGTGGAATCGGAGATAAAATCGCACACAAAAAGATCATCATTCCAGGTTATGCCGCTGCGATAAGCGGAGAAATGGAGGAGGATCTGCCCGACTGGGAGATCCTCATCGGTCCGAGGGATGCGGCGCTTATCCCCAAATTCCTAAAGGATTTTTCTGCCTGAAAGTTTTAGGGAAAACGGGCTCCTGTGCCGTTTATGCGAATGAAAACAGAACGATGGAAGGAGTATCGCGATGCTGCTTATCGGAGAAAATTTGAATGTGATCAACCGTGCGATCGGAAAGGCTTTCAAGGAAAGAGATCCCGCGCCGATCGTCGCTGAGGCCAGGAGGCAGAAGGAAAAGGAAATGGACTGGATCGACATCAATCTCGGCCCGGCCCGCAAAGGCGGCCCTGAATTGATGGAATGGGTCGTCAAGACCGTTCAGGAAGACATCGGCGATTCTATTCCCCTGGCCTTGGATACCTCTAATATTGAGGCCATGGAAGCCGGCCTTGCGGTTCACAAAGGGCGGGCGATGATGAATTCAATCATGTGCCGGGCTGAACGCTACGAGAAGATGATACCCCTTGCGGCGAAATACAATGCTGATTTCGTCGCATTGATGTGGGGGCCTGATGGTCTGCCTCGTGATGAAAACGAACGTGCGGCTCTTGCGGTGGAGCTCATTTATGCGGCCAATGAAGCCGGGGTGCCTAATGAGCACATTTATGTGGACGGAATAGTTACACCCGTGAATATTCAGCAGCCGCAGGCACTTAGCTTGATGGAATTTCAGGAAATGCTGCAGGATATAGCACCGGGGGTCAGATCCACTTGTGGGCTTTCAAATATTTCGAACGGTCCGCCGGATCACCTGAGGCCCATGCTCAACCGCACTTACATGGTCATGCTTGAACGTAAGGGTATGTATTCCTGTATAGCCGATGCCGGGGACGACACGTTGATCGATATCGCGCGCGGGAAACGTCCTGACATCGTTGAGCAGATTCACAAGGTGATGGACGGTGAGGAGCCCGCGATGGATTCGCTGTCTGATGAATTAAAGAAATATGTCAAGACAGCGAAGGTTATACTCGGGCATTCCCTCTATTCCGATTCCTGGTTGGATCTCTAAATCCATCCAGCTCAGCTTGTGAGTAATATTGGTTTAATATCAAAAAAAGATCGGCCGGGTTTTTGTTTTGACCGGGCCGATCTTTTGTTGTTTGTTCCGGAAACAAGCCTGTTTTTTCATTGCCAGACGATTAATTCTTATGCGGTTGATTTGACCTGCCAATAATACGGTAAAAATTTAAATATTTTTTCTATCGGTTTTCCTGATAATACAGTGCAATTTCATCAAGTACCGATAGATATTGATCTCTGAATATCAATTCAGGATGATAGTAAATTTCCTTTCTTAAAGAAGGTATAAAGGGCAGGATGTCAATGCCGTAAACATTTCGTTTTTCCCTGTCAGCTTCATGAATTATGAGCACGCAGTAGTAGGTTGATAAAATTCTTAAGATCGGATCTCTTCTGAACAGGATGGCGCGTCCGCCAGTGGTGTTCAGGAAAAAGCCTGCATATGAGTATACAATCTTTTGCGGGGGCCGGTCCAAAATATTATCTTGGCATTCATCCGAAGAAGAAAGCCACCGGTAAACCATTTGCATATAGAATTCTAAATCTTCCCGTTCATAACGAATTATATTTTTAAGCATTTTTATATCTTTAATATTCATTATGCGATAAACATGATATATATTCTTAAAAAGAACAGCGGGGTCAAGACTTTCACCGGCAGGTTCCGGCGGGTTGGCGGAAAGAGCCGTTGTCAGTTGATTGAATCGATCGACCATGTCTGTTTTCGAGTCGAGGGGCGGGATGTAGTCCTGGTCTTCTAGGTAGGAAAGGACATCGTGGAATTCGGATTCGATGGACCGGCAGAATCCGTCATCGCCGGGTTTTTGGCCCTCTCCGCCTGAATAAGGAGCAAAGTCAATGGACTGGTTCGTGGAGCGGGCTGCAGGCCCTGGGCCGGTGTTCCGAGTCTGCGGAGAAGCCGGCGGCTTGATCCTGCCGGATACCATCGTCGGCTCCTTCTGTTCTTCATGAGGTGAGGGCTTTTTCAGTTTGGCCTTCTCCTGATTCTCAAGGGATTCAGGTGAAGATGCCCCATCGGAGGAAACAGCAGGTGAAGGGCTTTGATGGTGTTTTGTTTCAGCGGTTTTCGCCTGTTCGCTTTTGAGAGGTTCCGGTTCGGCGGTTTTACTTTCCGCCAGGTGGTAGCCGTCGATTTTTTCGATTTCAGCCTGAGGCTGGTTCTTCCCTGAAGGTGCGGTGGTCCTGCTTTCAGAGTAATAGTAGTAGCCCAGTCCTGCGAAGGCAGCTATCAATACAGCGAACAAAATAGGTATAAAGGATTTTTGCTTCTTTTTCATGGCATTAGTTCCCCGTTAAGCGGATCGAGTACAGGGCAGGAGGCCGAGTCGGGAAGGGGCTGGGCTTCCAACTTGAAATCGCCGGATTCTTCGTAGCCGGGCTGGAAAAGGGGTAACTCCACTATTACGGTGGTACCTTTGCCTTTCTCACTTTCAATCGAAATTCGCCCACAGTGGTTGATAACGATCTGGTGGACCATCGTCATTCCAAGACCTGCACCTTTTGTTTTTGAACTGAAAAATGGATCGTAGACCGCATCGAGGTTTTCAGCATCGATTCCGCAACCAGTATCGGCCACCGAGATTACGATCCGGCTGGAAAGGACTCTGACATCAATACTCAGGATGCCGCCTTCATTCATTGATTCGACGGCGTTTTCAAGTATGTTGTACAGAGCGAATTCTATCTGTTCGGCGTCCATGGTTATGCTGGGCAGATCCTCAGGGATGCAGGCCCTGATTTGAATACCTTTATCTAGTGACAGTTCCACGAATTTTTCCTTCAGGCCGTTCATAATCGTATTCAGGTCTGAAAGAGTAGGCTCGGCTGAAAGCAGGTCTGCAAATTCATGAATGTCGGTAAGCACTTTTTCCAGGCGTTGAGCTTCGTAGAGAATTATGTCTGCATAACCGCTGAGCTTGTCATTATCGGAGCACATATCCTTTTTCATGCGGTGGGCGAAGCCGCCGATTGTCGTGATGGGATTGCGTATTTCATGAGCTATTCCCTGTACCAGGTTTCCCACCGCTGCGAGGCGTTCTGAGCGTATCAACCTTTGATGGATTCGGGAAAGCTCTTTTTCCGCTAGCTCGAAACGTGCCCGAAGCCTTCCGTAGAGCTTGGCGTTTTCCATCGCCACCGCGATCTGTTGAGCCATAATGGTGAGCAGCTCCAGGTCGTTGGAGGTGAATTCACCATTCCTTTTATTGAGAACCTGGAGTGCTCCTACAGCACGTCCTCGAATCAGCAGGGGCACGCATATCATGGATTTGGTGACAAAGCCGGTGATGTGATCGAAAATTGGAGAAAAATTCGCCTCACGGGAAGTGTCCTGCACAACCATGGGCTCACCTGTTTGAACAACTTTGCCGGCAACCCCCTCGCCTACCTTGAGGCGTAGTCCCTCGAGCGGCTTTTTTTCGCCTCGTGCGACACGGACGAACAATTCCCCGGTTTCATCGTCGAGCTCATAGATGGTGCTGGCTTCAGCGTCCACGAATTCCTCGGCCCATTTGATTGCATGAGTCAGGACTTCCTTTATTTGCAGCGATGAATTAACGATCGCGCTGAAACGAAGCAGTGTATCCAGTTCCTTGCGAGTTTTGTCGCTGGGAGCCTCTTTCATCATGTACTCCAATAGTCAAATAAATAGCAGCCTATTGCCTGGCCGCCATAAAAATGCATTGGCCACCCACCCCCATAGTATTCGCGGAAAAAAGCGGTGGTGGATTTTGGCCTGGCAGCGGATTGATTGACATCTTCTACCAGCAATTTAAAATGGTGCCTGTTTTTTCAACACCCCGGTGTCAGAAGACGATAAAGCATTGCATGCACATAACAAATTAATATACATTATATCCCAACCGCAAGCAATTAAAACTCCGGAGCAATTTTGTGAGCATGGTATTTTCATGGATTCTTGCGGGATTGATTTCAAATTTTATCTTTAAAAGTAATTAAACCATTAAGAATTTAAGTAAAAATTGACGTTTTGGCTAAGATTTTTAATTCGGATGCTTCCGTAAATTCATGGAGGTCGGCTGGTTGCGGATTCTTCTCACAAACGACGACGGCATCTATGCTCCCGGGCTTTATGCATTATACAACTGCTTGAAGGATAAGCATCTGGTCCAGATAGTCGCCCCGGACGGGGAGGTCAGCGCTGTGGGCCACGGCATCACCCTGAGTTCACCTTTGCGGGTGCATGAGGCACGTAGAAATGGGGAAGTCTATGGTTATGCAGTTAACGGCACACCCGCCGACTGCGTCAAGATGGCTGTACAGGAACTTCTGGATACGACGCCGGAAATGGTGATTTCAGGCATTAATGCAGGGGCTAACGTAGGTGTAAATGTCCTTTATTCCGGTACAGTATCGGCCGCCACCGAAGGCGCATTCCTGGGGCTCAGGGCGGCGGCGGTTTCTCTGGACGAGAGGGTGGATCCGGACTTTTCCACGGCGGCTTTACTTGTGCCCGGACTTGTCGAATACATGGAATCTATAGGAGACTGGGCCGAAGGAGTCGCTTTTAACATAAACATCCCCGCTTTGCCGGCTTCGGCTATCGCCGGTATTGCTCCCGTACGGCAGGCCACACTGAGATTCAAAGATCGCTATGAAAGACGAACCGATCCAAGAGGCCGTGACTATTACTGGCTCGCAGGCGAGGAGGCTTTTTTCGGGCAAGGCAGCAAGGATACGGATGTCTATGCCTTAAAGCAAGGGATGATAACCATGACACCCATTCATTATGATCTTACCTCAGGCCAAGGCCTGGTGGAGCTTGGCAAAAGACCGGTACCGCCAGTGGAAGATCTTCTAGCAGGGTGATGCGGAAAAAAACGCCCGGTGCCTGAAGCACCGGGCGTTGTTTACTGGGAAGGCTCCTGCGTGTCGGTAAGCCTATCCGCCGTTTAGTAGGTCATTTCGGCCATTGCCTTGTAGACCTTATACTTTTCCTTCATATCTTCTTCTGCCTGCTGGAACAGCTTTTCTGCATGGTCGGGGAATGTCCTGGTCAGCGAAGAGTAACGAATTTCGCCGAGCAGAAAGTCCCGGAAGCTTCCCTTGGGTTCCTTCGAATCGAGGATAAAGGGGTTTTTTCCTTCCTTTTTCAGTAAAGGATTGTAGCGGTAAAGAGGCCAGTAGCCCGATTCCACCGCCTTCTTCTCCTCTTCCTGGCTCTTTGTCATGTTGATGCCGTGGTTGATGCAAGGCGCATAGGCGATCACCAACGCGGGCCCGGGATAACTCTCGGCTTCCTGTATCGCTTTCATGAACTGGTTCTGGTTTGCTCCCATCGCCACGGAGGCGACGTATACGTATCCGTAGGTTGTCGCCATGAGGCCCAGATCCTTTTTTCTCGTCGCTTTTCCGCCCGCCGAGAATTTTGCTACGGCGCTTGTTTGCGTGGCTTTGGAGGATTGGCCTCCGGTATTGGAATAAACCTCTGTGTCCATTACAAAAATGTTTACGTCGTGGTTCATGGCGATCACGTGGTCAACTCCGCCATAACCGATATCGTAGGCCCATCCGTCGCCCCCGAGGCACCATATGGATTTTTTGGTGAAATGGGCACTGTTGTTGAGTATTTCGAACAACAGATCTTCGCATTCCACCTTTTCGGAGGCAAGCGTCACTTCAATGGCTTCGATCGCTTTTTGTCCGGATTCTTTTGATCCATCACCGTCCAGAAAATTCTCGAGCCATTCCTTGAATGCAGCCTCAACTTCAGAGGGAACGCCCTGCTCCAGCGCCTCGTTCACAAGGTCTTTCAATTTACTGCGGGCCTGTTCGGTGGCAAGGGCCATTCCGAAGCCGTATTCGGCATTGTCCTCGAAAAGGGAATTGCCCCAGGTTGGACCATGTCCATCTTCGTTTACGCAGTAAGGACATGAAGGCATGGAGCCTCCCCAGATCGACGAGCACCCGGTGGCATTGGCGATGAGCATCCTGTCACCGTACAGCTGAGTGATAACCTTGACATACGGTGTTTCCCCGCAGCCGGGGCATGCACCCGAGAATTCGAGCAGGGGCTGGCGGAATTGGCTTCCTTTCACCGTGGTTGGCGGTATGGGGTCTTTTATCAGGGGCAGATCCAGAGAATAGCGGTGGTTGCGCACCTGGGTTTCTTCCTGGCTCTTGAACGACTTCATCACCAGAGCCTTGTTCTTTGCCGGGCAGACGTCCGCACAGCTGCCGCATCCGGTGCAGTCGAGAACGCTCACCTGCATCCTGTAGCGGTAACCTTTAAGGTCTTTTCCTTTGGCTTCGACGGTGACGAAGCTTTCAGGAGCATCTTCAAGATCTTCCGGAGAGGCGAGCACCGGACGGATTACCGCGTGAGGACAAACAAAGGAACATTGGTTGCACTGGATGCAGTTTTCAGGTATCCACTCGGGCACATGAACGGCAACTCCGCGTTTTTCGTACTGAGTTGTCGCGGTGGGGATTCTTCCGTCGGGTTCGAACGCGCTCACCGGCAATTTGTCTCCCTGCTGAGCCAGAATCGGTCGCATAACTTCCTGAACGAACTGCGGTTCGTCTCTGTCCATGTAGGCGTCGAGTCCGGCTTTCAACCATGATTCGGGATACTTGATTTCCTCTATCGCGTCTTTACCCTTGTCCACGGCATCGAAGTTCATCTGGACGATTTTCTCGCCCTTTTTGCCGTAGGTTTTCTTGATGGCATCTTTCATGTGATCGAACGCCTGTTCCGGGGGGATCACATCTGCAATTTTGAAAAAAGCCGCCTGCATAATCATGTTGATCCGGGCGCCGAGGCCGATTTCTTCAGCGATTTTGAAAGCATCGATGTTGAAAAACTTGAGCTCTTTTTCAGCGATGGTGCGCTTCATGCGATTGGGCAGATTGGCTTCCATTTGTTCGAGGTTCCAGGAGGAGTTGAGCAGAAAGGAACCGCCCTTTTTTATGCCTTCCAGAATCTCGTATTGATCGACGAAGGCCGGGTTGTGACATGCTATGAAATCGCACGTGTCCAGAAGGTATGGGGATTGGATGGGTTCGGGTGAGAACCGAAGATGAGACATCGTGATCCCGCCTGATTTTTTCGCGTCATAGGCGAAGTATGCTTGTGCGTACATGTCTGTGGCGTCACCGATGATCTTGATGGCGTTTTTGTTCGCACCTACTGTACCGTCTGCACCCAGGCCCCAGAATTTGCACCTGACCGTGCCGGGTGCGGAAACATCGATGGTTTCTCCGAGTTCGAGAGAGGTATGAGTTACGTCGTCTAGTATACCGACGGTGAAATGCTTCTTGGGTTCCCGTCCTCTCATGTTGTCGAAGACTGCTTTGACCATGGTTGGGGTGAAATCCTTGCTTCCAAGGCCGTAACGTCCTCCTATGAGCAGCGGAGCATCGTTGTTTTCCATGAAGGATGTAGCAATATCGTTGTAGAGAGGCTCACCTACGCCTGCCGGGGATTTGGTCCGGTCGAGCACCGTGATGCACTCAGCCGAGGCGGGCAATGCCCTGAACAGATGTTCTTTGGAAAGGGGCATATAAAGACGTACTTTCAGCAGCCCTACGCGCTCTCCCTGCTTGTTCAAATATTTTACCGTTTCATCGATCACATCGCAGCTTGAAGCCATGGAAATCACGACGCGGTCAGCTTCCGGGTCTCCGACATAATCAAACAGCTTGTAGCGCCTCCCGGTGAGATCGCCTACTTTGTCCATTTCTTCCTGGACGATATAAGGTACATCTGCATAAAAGGGATTCGCAGCTTCCCGGTTTTGAAAATAAACGTCCGGGGACTGGCTGGTGCCGCGGAGATGAGGGAATTCCGGGTTCATGGCCCGGGATTTGAAATATTCGACCGCCTCGTAATCGAGCAGCTTGGCCATGTCTTCGTAGGCGATAGCTTCTATTTTCTGAATTTCCTGAGATGTACGGAAGCCGTCGAAAAAGTGAACGAACGGCAGACTTGCCCGCACGCTGGCAAGGTGAGCCACCAAGGCCAGGTCCATGGATTCCTGGACCGAAGCGGAACCCAGCATACAGAAGCCGGTTTCCCGGCAGGCATTGATATCCGAATGGTCTCCGAAGATGGAAAGTGCGTGAGCAGCCAGTGCGCGTGCCGACACGTGAATAACCATGGGCATGACTTCACCGGTTATTTTATACATGTTCGGGATCATTAAGAGGAGCCCCTGTGAACAGGTAAATGTCGTCGTCAATGCACCTCCGGCAAGTGCGCCGTGGCATGCGCCGGCAGCCCCGGCTTCAGATTGCATTTCGACCACTTTCACCACTTGGCCGAAAATATTTTTTTTGCCGTGGGCCGCCCATGCATCAGCATATTCCCCCATGTTGCTCGATGGAGTGATCGGATATATGGATGCAACCTCACTCATTCCGTAGCCGACGTATGCGGCGGCTTCATTTCCTTCAATTGTCATTGTTTTCTTTGGGTCCATGATCTTCTGTTCCTTCCTCGCTTTCATTATGAAAAAATTACCGGTTGCGGTCCCGAATCTATATTAAGCAGGTCACCGTTTGCCCGCCATCGCGGCCGTTGCGGCTTTAAAGACTCAGGGCTCCTCGATAGAACAGGAGCGGGGTACGTACCAAAAAAACACCTTGTTATAACTGGACTTTAAAACATTTCATATAAACCTTCAAGGAAAGTATTGTCAAGCATTAGCGACCGGGCGACGGGACCATTTGCCGAAAACCGTCCGGCTCGGCCTCGGTGACAACAATTTGCATTTTTTGGGAGCCTGTAAAAATTTCGTTTGATGTGTTAATGGTCAGGGCACGCGGAAGAGAAATCTTGTGCGGTAATCATGGAGGCTCAGGATACCTGTAGCGGCCGATAAAACTTTTGCGGATTGTTTCAGGAGGCGGTGGTGTCAAGGAAATACCCCGATTTACCTATGGTTGGCGTCGGGGCCGTTGTCTTTTTCGAAGATGCGGTTATTCTTGTTCGAAGGAACAACGAACCTGGAAAGGGACAGTGGAGTCTGCCGGGAGGTTTGGTGGAGCTGGGAGAAAGCCTGGAGGAGGCTCTTGAACGTGAGGTTAGGGAAGAGCTTTCCGTCGATGCGGTTGTTAAGGGTTTTCTGGATGTTTTTGAAAGGGTGATCACGGACCATGCGGGCCGGGTACTGTATCATTTCGTTGTGCTTGACTATTGGGCCGAGGTGGTTTCCGGTGTCCCAAGGGCCGGTTCGGATGCGGCGGATATGATGCTGGTTTCGGAGGAGGCGGCAGATGCACAGTATATTTCCGACGATGTCAGGGCCGTGTTGCTCAAAGCGGCGCGGCTGAGGAAGGAGCAGGCGTAGGCAGAGACGCGGCGTGCAAGGATTTTCAGTCGATCAGGCTGAAAGACCGCTTCCAATTCGGCCATGACCAGTAAATTATAAAGGCTTCGCCTTTTATGGAACGTATAGGGACAAAACCCCAGAACCGGCTGTCATAGCTGTGATCGCGGTTGTCTCCCATAACAAAGACATGGTCTTCCGGAACCACCCAGGAATTCGATCGGCCCGCCTCCGCCTGCCTGGCGGTGTATACACCGTGCTCATCCTCGTATAGAGCTCCATTTATGTAAATCCTTTGCCCGGATATTTCAATTCGATCGCCGGGAAGCCCTATCACCCTTTTTATGAAATCCTTATCCGGCTCCACGGGATACACAAAGACTATAACATCCCCCCTGTCCGGTTCTTTGATTGGAATCAGGGTGGTTCGGCTAAAGGGCATTTTCACTCCGTAAATGAATTTGTTTACGAGAATGTGGTCCCCGACCAGCAGGGTCGGCTCCATTGAACCGGAGGGAATCTTAAATGCCTGCACCACGAACGTCCGAATAAAGAGAGCCAGGATAACAGCTATTACAGCCGCCTCAAGATATTCCCGCCATACGCTTTTACGCTTTTTCGCCACAGAACCTGCACCTTTCAAGGCCAATCAAATCCCTCCTGTTTTGAAGCCGAAAACGGAATACGAACAGGCATTTTCGCAATCCTGGGTTGGGCCGAAGGGCTTCAATGGAAATAAGACCGGAATTTAGTTTTCATATCCGGTTTTGTAAAGGTATATTTTTTGATGGCCCCGTGAAAAGTACCATCCCCGGCTTATCGGCGTCGGGG
>CAYXDR010000039.1:0-2337 GCA_964463515.1 uncultured Desulfobacteraceae bacterium
GTTTTCAATGGTCATGTCGAATTTTGTCACTTCTGCGATCCTGAGGTCTTTGAGGCTGCGGCCAGCCGTTTCAACAGCATTGCGGGCCGCATCCTCCCATGACGATTCGCTGCTTCCAACCAGTTCTACAATTTTGTATACGCTTCCGGTCATTTTTACCTCCTTATAGTATGCAGGTTAAAATCATCGGCCGAGCAGGCTTTGGCTCGACCGCCAGGCTTCCATCCTGGCTGCAGTGCCGAGATGGAATTTTGGTCTGTCAGTTCAAAAAATTCACGATTTAGGTGCCTGAAAAGCTCTCCTGTATTGCGGGAAGCCAATTTAGCGGAAAGAGCCGTACTTGTAATACTCTGCAGCAACGGAGGATGAGGAGTAACGCACCGATTGGCCTTTTACCGCGCCATTAAGTCGGTAAAATGCCTTTTTTCATGCATAATCGTAAATTGCGTATTCGGTTGGGGTTTGCAGGAGCTGGTCAATTTTGGCCTGGATTTCCATCCTTTCAGGGCTCTGGAACCAGTTTTCCCAATCGTCAATGCTTCGCCAGGTGCTTATGACCAGTACTTCCCCGGGGGAGTCCACCCGGTAGAGAGTTTCACCAAAAACGTATCCCAAGCGTTCAATGGTTGCCGACCTCATCTGTCTAAGGAGTTTTTCCAACTCCTGCCCTGTATTTCCCTGGACTACTCGACGAATAAGGACTTTCGTCATGGCGGCACCTCCTTTTCATCACTTGAGTTTGTAAAGATATGCAGGGATGAGGAACATATCCTCACTCAGGCCTTTGTAACAGGTGCATAATGTACGGTCGAAAATTCCGAAAGACGAATAAGTAAAATATAGTATACACTCTTCCAGAGCATATATCTACAGGGTATTTAAGTATTCTGAGAGATAAATCCTCAATGTCAAATTGAAGGAATGTATTGGCTCCTAAAACGAAAGATTGTTGTTTTGCTGGCGTTTTTTGGGTATCGTAAGTGTCGCGATCTGATTTTTTCGAAATCTGTGTGGGAAGGATTGAGCAACTACCAGGTGGGAAAAGCATCATGATTTATTCCGGGGCGCTCAAAGAGATGTTCAAGGTGAAAGTCGCAGGGTATCTTTGGTTGCTGAGCCTTATTTTTGTCGGAGGTTGCGGTATGGATTACAGTTTAAGTGGAGTTGAATCCGAAGGTATGCGGAAAACAGAGGAAGGCTACGTTTCGGTTTCCGGCGGCAGGGTCTGGTACAAAGTTGTAGGCAAAGACATGAAGGGTATACCCGTTCTGGTAATTCACGGAGGGCCGGGAGCGTCACATGACTATCTCGAACCACTGGCTGAACTATCAGATGCTCGGCCTGTTGTCTTCTACGATCAGCTTGGATGCGGGAACTCGGATAGACCCGAAGATACATCTCTCTGGACGATAGAGCGCTTCTTGGTTGAGCTTCACCGTGTTCGAAACGAGCTGGATTTGAAGAAAATGCACATCATCGGGCAGTCGTGGGGAAGTTCCCTGGCGGTGGATTATCTTCTTTCGGAGAAGGGCGAAGGGGTTGTCAGCCTTGTCCTTTCGGGTGCCCTTTTGAGTACTTCCAGGTGGATCGAGGACCAGAAATCTCATGTGGCCCAACTGCCTGAAGTGCCCAGGCAGGTCATCCGGAGGTGTGAAGATGCCGGAGAGTACTCCTCCAGCTCCTATCAGGACGCGATGATGGAATTTTACAAAATCCATGTCTGCCGGCTGGATCCCTGGCCAGAGTGTCTGAACAGGTCGTTCGAGAAATTGAATTTCCCCATGTATGAATATATGTGGGGGCCGAGCGAGTTCACTGTGACCGGGGCTCTTAAAGACTACGAACGGGTGGAGCGGCTGAAGGAAATCTCAATCCCGGTGCTGTTTACCTGTGGATATTACGATGAGGCGACACCCGCCACTACCAGGTATTACCAACGCCATCTTCCAGGATCCAAGGTTCTTGTTATTGAAGATGCTTCACACGAGCACCACCTGGAAAAACCGAAGGAATATCTGCAGGCGGTAAGAGATTTCCTCCATGATGCGGAGAAAGGCGCGTCCAGTTAGAGTTTTTAGTAAAATTGATTGCTTTTATATTGTTCCTGTCTGCTTCTTCCGTACAGGGAGGCCGGGCAAGCCAATGGGGATTGCCCTGTTTTCCAATGGGCGATGGGACCGAGGGTGCCTGATTTCCAGTCCTTCTTATTTCTCTTGTCCTGAAAAGCAGCCTGAAATATCGTTTCCTGCCGGTTTAGCCAGCCGCGCGACGAGGGAAATCCGACGGTCGGGCCTTGAAAAAAATCTTATATTATATATAATTAGGTCTCTTTTACTC
>CAYXDR010000039.1:2347-12895 GCA_964463515.1 uncultured Desulfobacteraceae bacterium
GAAGCATGCTATAGGCGTGAATCAGCGGGGTTTTAAATTTTGATGGATACAAGAGTTTTATGATGGAAATCCTGTTGCAACCAAAGGAAGCGGATTCGCTTTTTGCGAGTGATATTGTTTTCCAAACATTTTTCTGGAGCCAGGTAAAATCGCGGCTCGGGTGGCGCCCTAATGCCTTTGATCTGTACTGCCCGGGGTTCAAGGGCGATTTGCTGGTGCTCACGAAGACTTTTGATAACGATGTATCGGTGGCATACGTGCCCCAGGGGCCGGAATCCGGTCCCGAACCGGAAAACTACGGACTGTTCCTGGAATCCCTCTCGGACGTGTTGACCGACCACATGGACACGCCGGTGGCTTTCATACGGTATGATCTTCCGTGGAAATCGCAATACCTCGAGGAGGAACGTGACAAAAGAGGACGTATTGGATGGCCGGGTCGTCCCGAGGCGCGATTGCAGGAAATCCGCATGAATTTCGGGACAAACTCCTGGAATCTCAGAAAGGCTGTCACCGATTTGACCGTTGCAGACGCCGTGCACGTGGATCTCGATGCCGGAGAAGACGAGATTCTTTCGAGAATGAAGCCGAAAACCCGGTACAATATACGCCTTGCCGAAAGAAAGGGTGTCAGCGTCTTTTTTGCTTCAATTGAACTGCTTCCGGTTTTTTATGAGCTTTACTGCCAGACAGCTGAACGCAACGGATTCCCCATGTGCGGCTACGAGTATTTTTCCGCGTTGTTCTCGGCTCCCGCGAGCGACCCTGAATCCCCGGAGCGGCACTTCCTGCTGGCCACCCACGGGGACCGCTTTCTCGCCGGCGCGATTCTCACCATTTCAGAGCGGACGGCTACGTTCCTGTTTGGAGCGTCTTCCAATGAAAAGAGGAACTTGATGGCTTCCTATGCCATTCAGTGGGCGGCTATGCGCCTTGCCAGGGCAAAAGGATGCCTGGTTTATGATATGGGTGCAGTGGCACCGGCCCCGGATCCGGACCATCCGTTTTATGGAATGTACCGCTTCAAGACCGGCTTCGGCGGAAAGGTGATCCATAGAAGTGGTTCCTGGGATTATCCTCTTTCCGAACGGACCTATGAGCTCTTTCGCAATCAAGAAACCATCGGTCGAATGGATTTGAACGAATGATGGGGCAGACCCCTGATCCACCATCAAGACGCCATTTCCGTAGTTGCTCCCAGTATAAGTGTTTTATCTACGATGACGCCTGAAGGTTCAAATCAGTGGCTGAATTGCTAACCGATGTAAAGGTCCGCCCGGAGGACTTTTGTTTTTTGGGTAGGAAAACAGAGAATTCAGAGCCCTTGCCGGGTTCACTTTCAACTGTGATCCTGCCTCCGTGGGCTTCTACGATAGCCTTTACAGAGGCGAGGCCAAGGCCGAAGCCCTCCTTCTGCTCCGAGCCCCTGCCCCGGTGGAAACTATCAAAAACGTAGGGGAGTTCGTCGGTGCCGATGCCTATCCCTTCGTCTTTGATCTTGACCATGATTCCATCCCGGGTTGCGTGGGTGGTAATCGTAATCTTGCCGTTTTTCTTTGAAAATTTGATGGCATTGTCCAAGAGGTTGCGAAAAACCCTTAGCAGTTTGTTGCTGTCGCACAGGATAACCGGAAGCTCTTCGTCATTTACGAGTTCCAAGCGAAGCCCGGCCTGGGAAGCTTTGAGTTGATAGGCATCGGCGAGTTCCATGAGTTCCTTGTCAAGGGAAGTGGCGCTCTGGCTCAATTTAATCTGGCCCGCCTGCAGCCTGGAAAATTCAAGGAAATCATTCACCAACGCTTCAAGTTTTCCGGACTCACGCCTTATAACTTGAAGATAGTCCATTCTTTTTTGTTCTTCGAGGTTGTTGGTTTTTTTAAGTAGACGAAGAACAAAACCACCGATAATGGTCAACGACGATTTCATGTCATGGGCGAACATGGAGACGATGTTATCCTTTTCACGTTCCAGGGTCTTCAAACGCGAAATGTCCTGGAATGCCTCAACTCCACCTAATAGGTTGCCCTGGTCATCCAGAAGGGCGGCCGTGCTCATGCGGACCGGAAGGGTTTGTCCGTACCTGTTGGTTATTGTCGTTTCCACCCTGACAACAGGGTGTTGTCGATTTATGGCTGTTTTTAAAGGGCATTTGGCCTTACACATCCCTCCCTTCATAATTTCACCGCAGTAGCGGCCCAGGGCTTCTTTTTCGGAAATACCCGTAAGTTTCTGAGCCCAAGGATTGAGGCTTGTCACTCTTAATTTAGGGCTCACGGTAAGAATTCCCACCGGAAGACTTTCGATGATAAAATTGTAAAAGGTGACGTCCGTACAATCGTTCTTTTCTCCATTGACGTTAATCAGGTTTTTATTGGTATTGGGTGTCATGTCCCGGCCCCGTTTTGAAAACTGTTTCTTTTAACCTTTCATGGCATTATGCAGTTACTCAGGAATTAGGCCCTCTGTGGTTGAACAGCCGGGCCCCCGGCTTTTCAAGCCCGGCACGGTGGCGGATAGAACCCTGCAAGGCTTCATTTTTTCGTTTCGAGCAACTCAAGTGGTAGCAATCGTTTGATTCTTTTTCAGCAAAACACAGTAACGGTCTTCATAATCTCGAACAGAAAGCACTTCACAGGGAGACTGGCCAAGGATCCTTAGTAAGTCTTTCCGTGTATCTGGATCGGTAGCAATAATTTCCATGGTTTCCCCGCATGCCATCTTCCTCAACTCCTGGGTGGTTTTGAGCAAAGTCAGGGGTATAATCAGCCCTCTCAAGTCTAGAATATGCTTCACTTTTTTCCCAATTTATGAATTGTTTCAACCTTGATGATCCACCAAAGTTTCCCTGAACGTCATCCCGGGCAGTGATCCGGGATGACGTTCAGGGCACGCTATATCCTGTTCACAAAGGCCATTTCGTCACACCTCCAGCATCCTTGATCTCTGAGATTTGCACTGGGATCGACATACTTGTCGCAAAGCCATCCGTAGTCTTCCCTGTCTTTTACGAATTTCAACGGACGGGTTGCCATATGCCCGCACAGCTCTGTGTAATCTTGAATTTCGACTTCTCTTGCTGTTTCCATGGGGCACCTCCTTTTACATCGATGAATGAATACTTATCCCCAATTCTTATTTTGTACATTCATAATAAAGCACAGTCCGTGCCGAATAAATTGATAGGGAGAAAACTATCTGAAAAGACACTTAAAAATATTATTTGAAGTGGTTTGCTGGGTTGCTGTTTGTCTATTTCTTTGCTTGGGACATGGCGTAGTGTTAAGAAGTTTAAACACATGTTAAGCATATTTTTGAACAGTGTTTAAACAGAATTGGACGCATATTAAAAAAACAGCGGAGTATCGGGGGTGGATTTCAGCGAATCAAGGTTACACACCGATTTGTCCGGATGCTACAACTACTCGGTCGCCTCCGGCGTTTTTGGCCTCGTACATGGCCAGATCGGCCCTGAGCTGAAATTTGTCGGCATTCTCGTGGGCTGCAAGCTGGGCGACACCGACGCTCATCGTTACAGGCTTGAGTTTCTTGTCCAGGTATGCCATTTTTTTCCGCCATTGTTCCGCGAAATTGGCCAAGAATCTCTGCATGACTCCGGTGGCCTTGTCGATTTCCGTTTCAACCAAAAGCACGGCAAATTCATCGCCGCCTAGGCGAAATGAATAGTCTGTCAAGCGAAACATCGATCCCAGGCATTGGGCAACAAGCCGGAGTATGGTGTCGCCTTCCTGGTGTCCATAGGTGTCGTTGAAAGGTTTGAAATTGTCGAGATCTAAGACAGCCAGGCTCAAGGGACCGCTGTACCTGGCGCTACGCGCCATTTCCTCTGCGAGGGTGGAGTGAAAGTGCCTTCGATTATAAAGGTTCGTCAGGCTGTCGGTGATGGAATTTCTGCGAAGCTCCTCTTCCATCTCCTTTTGTGCAGTCAAGTCATGGAAAAATCCTACGCTCCCGATCTCCTTGTCCCCCTCAAAAATCAGTGCAGCAGACAGGCGGATGGGAATCTTTTTGCCGTCGGCACCTTTAACAGTTACTTCAAGCCCTTCAACCCGCCCAGGGCCGCCATAAGCCTCTGCGTAGATTTTTCTTTTAATTTCACGAGCTGTTTCAGGCTCGTCGTAAACTTCCGAGATGGACATTTTCCCTGCGACGGCTTCTGCACTGTGGCCGGTGAGTTTTTGGGCCGCGGCGTTAAAAATGATCACCGTGCCTTTTCGATCGATGCCGATAATTCCATCCGGGCATGTTTGAATCAGCTTATCCAGGAAATCTTTGCTTGCCATCATATCCATACCCCGTTGCTCTAGTCCTGCAGCTTTATGATTTCAAATAAGAAACCAAAAATTTTTCAAAAATTCAATGACTTTTTCCTCTGTATCACCATTCGGTGGTTGAAAGCTTTTACATATGGAGATCATGTCAGCACCGAAGGATTAAGCCTCCACAGCCATAGGCTTAGGGCGCAGGCATAGCCGACCCAAGCGAAATAGGGGACCAATAGCACTGCGGAAACCGCGCTTATCGGCCGGAAGGAGACGATCATAAAGAGAATTAGTGCCCAGAGAAGGAGGGCATCGGCCAGTGCAAGCCCTCCCAGGCGCCATCCGAAAAACAACCATGTCCAAAGGGCGTTCACCGCAAGGTGAAGGATATATAGGATAAGGGGAAAGGCTCCACGCCGGAAACCCCGACGGCGCCATACCAGCCATGCGGAAACAGCCATGGCGGCATAAAGAAAAGACCATGCAGGGGCGAACAGCCAACCGGGCGGTGCCCAGGGAGGGCGAATGAGGTTGCTGTAGAAGTTCCCGGCATCGGCCGAGGCCACCCCGCCCACCGCGGCTGCGGAGAATGTCAGTAAAAGCCAGCCTAGGAGACCAATCGCCTGATTTGTTGCAGGCATGTAAGACATGATAGGCATCAACGCAGGATGATGTTTACATCATTATCCATAAAGCGCCCCCGGCCTTACCGGGGGCGCTTTATGAGCGATCAAGAAATTGCAGTGAAAGAAAAATTTTTAACTGCTATCTTTATTTGGGGTTTTTAATTGCATCAGGATAATACAAAGGCTCTCCGTACTTTTCAACACCAAAATCGGCAATCAATATTTTGATGGCCTCGTAAAAAGTCGTACCATGTTTTAGGATGGGACCCCAGGTTTGTTGTAAGCCCCTGGAATTAATGGAGTTTGATCTTCACCTGACAATGTAGGCCACCGACGAATCATGGTCAAGCAGAAGCATAACCTTGTTTAATAAGGTCAAAGGCTTTTTCTGCTGAAGAAATGCTTTGTATATTGCCGTGCACCAGGGCCGAAAAGCTGTCTCCTACCAGGGTTGCTTCGCGCGGGTCGTGCGTTACGTACAAAACCGGCATGCCAAGGGTTTTAAGCACCTTTTTGAATTCAGGCAGCAGATTTTCTTTGATCACGAGATCAAGGTCGCTTAAAGGCTCGTCGAAGAGCATGACTTTAGGCCGAGATGCCAGGGCCCTGGCCAGGGAGACCCGGCTTTGATATCCGCCGCTCAGTGTATTGGGTTTTTTGTCCAATACGTCTTGCAGGCCAAGCATGGAAATCAGCCGGTTTCCGTCTTCTACGGCACCCCTGCCGTTTCTGAGCGAATAATAGACATTATCCTTGACGCTCAAATGCTTGAAAAGGGCCGGGTGCTGGGGGACATAACCAATCTCTCGGTCTTCAGGGCTGAGCGCAGTGACGTTTTTGTCCTCTATGAAGACGCTCCCGGAATCGGCTTCCCAGATTCCCGCTATGATTTTCAACAGCGTCGATTTGCCGCCACCGTTTAAACCGATGATCACCCTGATTTCCGAATCAACCGTCAGGGACACCTGCCGCAGCACCTGCTTGGGAGGGAAACTTTTCTCTATGTTTTCAACCTTTAACATGCCACATTCTCCTTCTCAGGCTCAGCGTCGCTACAATCAGCAAAGACAACAGGACGCAGAAACAGCTGGCCGTAACAGCCATTTCCAGTTCTCCTTCCTCAACTTTGGTGAATACATAAGAGGCAAGAACCTGTGTGCTCCCGGGCAGGTTTCCTCCGAACATCACCACGGCAGCGAATTCAGACAGGGAACGGGAAAAGGCCAGTACGAAGCCTGAAAACAGGGCTTCGCCGAGGGTCGGCAGAACCACCCTGAAATATGCTTTGAGAGGGGTATCTCCCAGTGCCCTGGCAACGTCGATTATCTCGGTTTCCATCTTGTCCATGCCCGAGGCGACCGTCCTGGCTGCAAGGGGATAGGAGACAAAGAACATTGCCAGCACGACTGCGAGCAAGGTGAATGCGAGGCCGGTTTCCCCCAGAAAACCGCAGGTTTTTCTACCGAAGGCCAGCAAAAGCGTAAGGCCGGCCACCGTGTGGGGAAGGGCGATGGGCAAATCGTTCATAAGGTTGGCTATTTTATAAATGAACGAATTTCTTAAGAACAAATAGCAATACCCGAAGCCTATCGCCAGGACCAGGCTCAAAAGTGCGGCGAGCAAAGCGCCGCCCAGGGTATTTCGAACACTCAACCAGAAAAAAACATCTGAAAAAGTTTTTCCGACGCCGCTCCATTCGAGTCTGACCAGCAGTGCGACAAGAGGAAATACGATCAGCAGGAAAAAGAGCGGCGTGAAAAGAACTGCGACAATGTTCTTGTTGAAACTATTCATAGGCTGTCCATCCGTACTTGGTGAATTCCTCGACGTGCTGGCAGGCAAAGGCATAGAATTCTTTCGCAAGTTTTTCGTCCCCGCCTTTGATAACTGCGGCCGCAAAAATGATTTCCCCTGTAAGATCGGCACCTATTTTTTCAACTATCTTAAGGCCGTGGCCCTTGGCCACGCTTTGGAAGATAATCGCCGCATCGGCCTGGTCTTCTTTAATCATCAGGGCTACCTGATGGACGGTTGAAGGCCGTGCCTTAAGAATACCGGCTTCATTGATTTTTTCCCAGATTCCCAGGTTTTTGAGTGCTGTTTCCGCATAAGCCCCATTCGGAGCCTGTGGATCCGCGATTACCAGCACGACACCCTTTTTCGTTAAATCCTTAACCGACCTGACTTTGCTCTCACCGGTCTCGGAAACCAACAGAACTTCATGATCTGTCAGGAATTTATACCCTTCGGCAAGCATCTGGTCCTCTTTAAGCTTCTCTATGTAGACCCAGTCCGCGCTGAAATATAAATCACACGGTTGCCCTTGGTTGATTTGAGCATAAAGAGATCCGGAAGAGGCATAGTTGACAACGATTTTAGAATTTTGATTCTTTTCTTTAAATCCTTCTATTACCCGGTCCATTGGCTTTTTTAGGCCAGCCGCTACATATAAAGTCAATTTTTCAGCAAAAGCAGTAGTTGGAGCGATAAAAACAAAAGAAACAAGCGCAAAAACCAAATAAGTTAGAACTCTTTTCATCTTAAATCTCCTCCTTAGTTTTTGTTTGTAAATTTTTCACAGGATGTGATCTGTGAAAAGCACTACCCAAATAGAAATGCATATATCAAAGGGAGCATATTGCGAGATTGATATAAGCAATGTCCGTGCCAGGAAATGTGTTGTGTTGATATATTTTAGCGTGTTTTATCAACTAGTTAGAAAGAAAGCTTGATAAAAAGGGAAATGGGAAGGAAAAATATTGCGTATTTGCAAGTTTTAAAGAATACATGCTTGCAAATTTACAATAAAAATTTGGTGAACCAGTTTTTTCGAGGCCATCAAGTTTGATGAAACCGTAAAAAGTCAAAATAACGATGTCCTTCGGGGTCGGGGTCGCTATCGGGATCGGTATCGGACGTTGATCGGCAGCCTTTTCGATCCCGATACCGATTCCGACCCCGACGCCGATAAGCCGGGGGACTTTTTACGAGGCCATCAAGTTTGGTCCACATATTTGAAAGTGCCCTGCTGTGTATTGGTTCAGGCAAGTGGATAAAAAAGGGCACCCGAGGGGTGCCCTTTTTTTGTTGTGCTTTATCCGGGATCGGGATCAGAACAGCCCGGTTACTTTGCCGGTGTTTACATCCACATCCACCCTCCTGAAGGCAGGGTTGGATCCGGTTCCAGGCATCAGGCTTATGGTTCCGGCACATGGGCACAGGAACTTGGCGCCTGAATAGATGAGAACGTCCCTGATGGGGAGCCGCCATCCTTTGGGAACGCCTTTCAAGGTCGGGTCGTGGGTCAGGCTCAGATGGGTCTTGACCATCATCGTGGTATAATCATCGTATTTTGAATCGGCTTCAAGCATTTTCGCCTTCTTTTCGGCATCCGGAGCCCAGTCGACACCGTCTGCGCCGTAAACCTCTTTGGCGATCTTGTCGACCCGATCGCGAAGCTTCATCTCCGTGGGATACAGGAATTTGAAATCATTCTTTTCGTTGCATGCATCGATGACGGCATCGGCGAATTCCAGGGCACCTTCGCCACCTTTCATCCAGTGCTGGCTTTCGGCGCAACGGGCTCCTGCAGCCTCGGCAGCCTTTTTGACCACAGCCACTTCCGCATCGGTGTCGGTGTAGAACCGATTTACACATACCACCGGGTTGATACCGGCCTTGCGGATCACGTTGATCATGTGGACCATGTTCTCGCAGCCCTTTTCCACCAGCTCGAGATTTTCCTTGGTGTATTCTTCGGGCATGGCGATTCCGGGCACCACCTTGGGGCCGCCGCCATGCATCTTGAGGGCGCGGATCGTGGATGTGAGCACGGAAACATGGGGCTTCAATCCGCTGTAGCGGCACTTGACGTTCCAGAATTTTTCGAACCCGATGTCAGCAGCAAACCCTGACTCGGTCACGTGGTAATCGAACATCTTGAGGCCGATACGGTCGGCGATGATGGAAGACTGGCCCACGGCGATGTTCGCAAAGGGGCCGGCATGCACCATGCATGGCTGGTATTCGGCTGTGCACATCAACGTCGGGTTTATGGTGTTGCGCATCCAGGCGGTCATGGCGTTTCCGACTTCGAGGTCGCCTGTGGTTACCGGTTTGCCGCTCTTGTCAAAAGCGACCGTGATATTGTTGAGCTTTTCCCTCAAATCGGCTAGGTCACGTACAATGGCTAGGATGGCCATACACTCTGAGCTGACGGCGATGCCGAACCTGGACTGCATGGTAAAACCATCCATGCGGCCTCCGAGGCCGATTACGATATTGCGGAGTGCCTGGGCGCAATAGTCCATGATCCAGCCCATCTCGACACGGGTGGGATCAATGTCAAGCCTGGGCATTCCTGTGAGCCGCTGGAGCTGTTCATCGTTGTAGTTCCGTTCATGCTGCATCCGGGCGGTGAGTGCAACCATGGCAAGGTTATGCGCGTTCATGATGTCGTTGATGTCGCCGGTGAGCCCGAGTGAAAATTCCGTCATGGGGATTAGCAGGGAGTTTCCGCCACCGGCCGCTGTCCCCTTTACGTTCATCGTCGGGCCGCCCGAAGGTTGCCGCAGGCAACCTCCTACGTTCACACCGCGCATGCCCAATCCTTCCATAAGGCCGCAGGATGTTGTGCTTTTTCCTTCCCCAAGGGGGGTGGGCGTGATCGCCGTGACTTCGATGTACTTACCGTCCGGGCGGTCCTTGAGCCGGTCCATGATTTTCAGGAAATCGAGCTTGGCAAGCCGTCCCATGGGAAGCATTTCTTCTTTTTCCAGGCCCAATTTTTCCTGCCATTCCTCCGGTGTCGGCATGTTCTTCTCGGCCGCCTCGGAGATTTGCCAATCTTTCATTTCGACTGCGTTATACGCCATCCTCACCAACCTCCTTTGCATTTAAGCAAATGTTAAACCCGTGCCCGGACAGCACTCTTCCGGGAGGGAGCCAATAGGAGCGGCGCGGTTTCAAAGCCGCCCGCGAGCCCGTGTTCTTCGGGGAGCAATATCCCCGGAATTCCATTGCAGAATGAACAAAATACTTCCCGCCCGGTTTTCCTGTAGTGATTGATGGAAACTGAAAAAAACACGGGCTGATGATCCCTTTCAGGGAAAAGCATAATGCAATCCCGCTACCACAAAAATGCGCCCACGTCAAGAAAAGCAAACAGAAAAGCAATAAGAAATAAATTCACAGGATCGGCCAAAACCTGTTGTGGAACTTGGGATTTCAAGCGTTTCTTGACTAAAGGCGACCGTTTGTCTTATAAGTCAAACAATCCCCCTATCTGGATTCCGAGTGTCGAGTCGGTAATATAACACGAATACAGGGAGGAGCGGCTGCGGTCATCGTCTCCAGGACCCGGAATAGTCTGCCGGGCAAGGTTTGTTTCGGAGGAAGGGGAACAATTTTTTGTATTGAAAGGAGTCATCATGGAAAGAAAAAAAATAGTACTTACCGAATCGGAATTACCCAGGCAGTGGTATAATCTTGCGGCGGATATGCCGACAGCGATGGAGCCCCCCCTGCACCCAGGCACCGGAAAGCCAATCGGCCCCGACGACCTGGCTCCCATTTTCCCCATGCCGTTAATCGAGCAGGAGGTGAGCACTCAACGCTGGATCGACATACCCGAGCCGGTGCTG
>CAYXDR010000040.1:0-12890 GCA_964463515.1 uncultured Desulfobacteraceae bacterium
ATCCCGATAGCGACCCCGACCCCGAAGGACATCGTTATTTTGACTTTTTACGAGGACATCATCCCTTAGCTGGCCGAAATAACACTATTTGAAACAGCTGATTCCGGTTCCGATCCTGCTACCGATTAAAATCCGGTATTCGCGTAAAGGTGGGGAATGGGGTTCGATGCGGGAGATTGATCACCAAAAGCTCCTTGACAATTCGGCGCAGTTTTTTATACAAGAGGACAGTTTCAGGCGATGTAAGCGTCGGCTTCGCCGGTATAAATTAATGATCCGCCTTCCAGGCTTTGAGCCTTATGATGCCTCCACCATTATTCTATAGACCCTGTCTGATCATACAGGGGAAGCGGCTTCTAGTGCTATTAACGAAGCCCACTTGAATCCCGGTGCCCGGGGTAAGCGGGACGGCGGCATTTGAAAGCGGAATTTATTTGAAAAAGGAAAACGGGCTGTCATTTTAAAATGAGGAAAATCGCAATGAATTTGATTACTCGACGTTATGCCGTTTACGTCTTCGCAGCTGTACTTTTTTTGGCAGGAATCATCTGTTACGCGGCTTTTCCGAAGACAGCGCCCGAAGAACCGGTTCGAATCTTGCTGGAGAACACCGGCGGCGTCGTTTTTTTCGATCATAAGCTTCACGCGTCCGAAAATGGTTATCAAATAGCCTGCACCGATTGTCACCATATGTGGGACGAAGGAGACTCGAAACCCGAATCGTGCACCGCCTGCCATGCGCTGGACGGCGAAGACCCGATGAAACGTTACGATGCCCTTCATCTTCAGTGCATCGGCTGCCACGAAGCCACAGGCACTGCCCCGGTTCAATGCGCTGGTTGCCATATGTCCGGTTGAGGAATTTGAAAATCCTCTAAGCAATGGTCCAAGTTCAGCGTCAGGAGGTGTTCATGTTCAACAAATCACTTTTCAGCCCGGCAAAAAGCGCACTAAGGTTTCCGGTGCTGGAAAATATCAATAAGGAGAGCCCGGTTCGAGTCCCTGAACCCGAAACTGCAGTTCTGCATGCTTACGGCAACAGTGATTGCAGCCCCAGCAGCGAAGAAACACTTTCCATAGGTGATTCGGTAAAAACCGGTCAGCTCATTACGGCGGAACAGACGAACCTTCGGATGACCGCGGTTTCCCCGGTAACGGGTGTGGTCTCCAGGATCTCTGAACGGACAGGATATGCCGGGAGCAAATTCGCGGAAATCGTTGTAAAGGTGGACAGTGAAGAGCGATTCGATGATACGTTCCGGAAATCTGTAGGCGAGCCTGCACCAGCTGACATGCTGCCTTTCCTGGATTCCTTCCCTGGCCACACGGATTTTTCATTTCTTTCCACCCGCGGAAAGCCCGTGCGTGCATTTGTGGTCTATGGTATCGATAGCGATCCGTTCACCAAAACCAACCAGTTCATCCTCTCCGCCAGAACGGAAGAATTGAAGACCGGGATCGAAAAACTCCGGCTCCTTTTCCGGGGCTGCAAAATCTTTATGGTCGTTCCGCCTTATCTAGAGGCGATGGCGCGTACGACAGGCGCAAAAGTCGCAGTATTAGACCCGGTATACCCCTTCACCCTGCCTGCCATGGTCATGAAAACGGTTTTCGGCCTTGAGATTCCCGCGGGCAAAAGGGTTGAAGAAATCGGAGTGTCCTTTGTGAGCCCGGAAACGCTGGTTGCCATGACCGAGGCTTTGGAAACCGGAAGAGTTCCCGTGCACAAACATCTTACACTGATCGACAAAAGCGGATGTGCAGTCTTGGTGCGTACAAGGATAGGAACGCCGGTGCGTGATGTTTTCAATGCCGCCGGAGTCCATACTTCTCCAGGTGATCTTCTGGTTCAGGGAAGCGTATTGACCGGTAGAAGCATTCATAACGAAGAAACACCGGTTTTAAAAGACACGGATGCGCTTTTTGTCAGGGACAAAGCCGAAATTCCTTTCAGCTCTGAATCCCATTGCATAAACTGCGGTGAATGCATCAGGGCCTGCCCTGCCGCCATACCGGTCAACATGCTTGTCAGAGTTCTGGAAAACGGATTGTGGGAAGACGCCGTTGCTCTTTATGACCTCGAGTCGTGTATAGAATGCGGGCTCTGCAGCTATGTGTGCCCGGCAAAAATTCCCGTCTTTCAATATATCATGCTTGGCAAAGACGAAGCCGAAAGGATAGCCCGCGCGGAGGCCACCGATGTTCAAGGATAAATATTTTGTAGGCAAGCACGCACCTTTTATCCACAACGGCAGCAGCATAGGATCCAGAAATTTCAATTTGATCCTGGCGGCTCTGCCCGCTGTCGTTTTCGGGATACTTCAGTACGGTACCCCGGCTCTGGCTGTGACGTCATTGAGCATTTCATCCGCCATGATATGGGAGGAGATGATTAACCGCTTCATGCACCGCTCTCCCACGGTAATGGACGGCAATGCAGCACTCATCGGGCTTTTGCTGGCGATGCTTCTGCCGGCAACGGCTCCTTGGTGGATAGTGGTGATCGGTACTTTCGTCGCGATTGTGATAGGCAAACAAATATACGGAGGAATCGGGTGTAATCCTTTCAACCCGGTGCTGGTGGCCGTTGCGATGCTCATGCTCTCGTGGAAGGGGATACTTGATTTTGACAGAGCACTCGTTAACTACGACATGGACTTCAATATGTTGACCCCCCTGGCGGCGATGAAGCATTTCGGTGCACAGAGCGCCGAAGGCTATGCCATCACCGATATGCTGATGGGCAGGCAGGCAGGGGGCATAGGGTCGACTTTCGGTGTAGGGCTGATTGCGGGCGGGATATATTTGATAGCCAGAGGAATCGTCAGGTGGGAAATCCCAGTATCTTTCCTTGCAGGCGCATTGCTGACTGCGCTTGCCTTTAGGATGGCAGCCCCCGACACCTACGGGCCCGCACTTCTTCATCTGGTGACCGGATACAGCCTGATCGCGGCTTTTTTCCTGGCGCCCGAGGATTCTTCTTCGCCTGCCAACCTGGTTCCGATGATCATTTACGGCGCAGGCGCAGGCTTTCTCACTATACTTATTCGGAATATCGGAGGATTCGTTGACGGTGCAGTGTTTGCTATTCTGTTGATGAATGTCGCTAATCCTCTCATTGATAAAATCCGTCCTAGAGCACTGGGAAAGGGGATCAAACATGCGTGAGATGTTGAAGCTCTTTCTGACGATCGTCGTGTTCAGTGCGGTTGCAGGCGGCCTGCTCGCCACCGTCCGCAGCGCGACCAAGGACCGAATCGAGTTCCAGCAACTCGTGTTCGTTAAAGGCCCGACGATCCGACAGATCATGAAAGGATCTTCAAATGACCCCGTCGAAGACAGTTTCAAATTGCGCGACGGGGGTACGGAGAGGACCTTTTTCAAGGGTAAATTCGACGGCAAGTTCAAAACGGTTGCTCTTGAAGCCCATGCAGCTGGATTTGGAGGAGAAATTGGTGTCATGGCCGCCATAAACATCGATACCGGGCGTATCGTCGGCGTGGGGGTTACCACCCACAGCGAAACTCCCGGCATCGGGTCCCGCGCCAAGACGGATCCTTCTTTTACAAGGCAGTTCGAAGGCATGCCGGTTGATGAATCTTTTGATGTAAAAGCCGACGGAGGCGCGATTGACGCCATCAGCGGGGCCACGGTAACCTCTCGGGGCGTATGTGCGGCGGTCTCTAAAATTTGTGACACCTACGCCCGCCTCAAGGATAAAATTTTACCGGAGATGAAGTCCTAGATTCCAAAGGAGTCAAAGGTTTATGGCAAAAAGTACGGTTCAGGAATTCACCAAAGGACTATGGGCCGAGATTCCGCCGTTCCGGCTGGTGCTCGGGCTCTGCCCTGCCCTCGCGGTTACCAAAACCGTGGAAAACGGTGTGGGCATGGGTGTGGCCACCACATTCGTTCTGGTATGCTCCAACATTTTGATTTCACTTCTGAGATCCGTGATTCCGAAAAGGGTGCGAATCGCCTGTTATATAGTCGTAATAGCCACATTCGTAACCATCGTGGAACTTGTGATGCAGGCATTCGCCTATCCTCTTTTTCTCAAGTTGGGAATATTCATACCTTTGATCGTCGTTAATTGTATCGTACTCGGGCGCGCCGAAGCTTTCGCCGCCAAGCATGGTCCGTTGCCTTCTTTTGCGGACGGACTCGGTATCGGAATCGGTTTCACTCTGTCGCTGACTGCATTGGCTGCGATCAGGGAAATTTTCGGCAGCGGCACTTTCACTGTACCGGTTTCAGGCATTGCATTGAACGTGTTCGGCCCGGAATTTCAGCCATTTTCATTCATGGTGGAGGCACCGGGGGCTTTTGTCTGCCTTGGGCTCATGTTAAGCATCATGAACATGTTTGGAAGAAAGTAATTGAAATGTTGAAGAGGGTTTTCCAGGCCGCAAGGAGAACACAATGAGTGATCTTATATTGCTTGCTATAAGCTGTATTTTCGTTAACAATATTTTGTTAATGCAGTATCTCGGCAATTGCCCTTTCCTGGGCGTATCGAAACGCATGGAAACCGCCACCGGAATGGCCATGGCCGTTGTGTTCGTTCTGGTGATGGCGGGAGCGATAACGTGGATCACGAATAATTTCGTTCTTAAGCCCTTCGGCTACGAGTATCTAAGGACATTGGCCTTCATTCTGGTCATCGCGTCTCTCGTTCAATTCGTGGAAATGTTTTTGAGAAAAGCCGTACCGGCTCTTTACGCCGGTCTCGGAATATTTCTTCCGCTGATAACGACAAATTGCGCAGTTATGGGTGTGTGTCTCATTAATATAAAGGAGGAATACAGCTTTATCGAAGCTCTTGTTTCTTCATTGAGCTATGCCATAGGTTTCGGTCTTGCACTGATCCTTTTTGCAGCCATCAGAGAGAGAATTATACTGGCTAGAGTACCTAAACCACTCCAAGACACATCCATTGGACTGATCTCGGCAGGGATGCTGTCCCTTGCTTTTTTCGCTTTTAAAGGTATGGTTTAGAGGCAGGCAGTTGGCGGCACGGCTCACTAAGGCCGGGGGCCGTTTTATCGATAGGAGGTAGCGCATGCTGGGTGGCATTTTGGTAATGGGAGCCCTGGGCGTAGTTGTGGGAGCTGGTCTGGCTATAGCTTCGAGGATCTTTTATGTATACATCGATCCCAAAATAGAGGCTGTCGAAGAGGCTCTTCCGGGGGCCAACTGCGGAGGCTGCGGACTTCCGGGATGCAGTGCGAATGCAGCGGCGATAGTTCAAGGCAAGGCTTCTCCTGATTCCTGTGTCGCGGGAGGCCCTGAAGTAACCGCAGAAATAGCTGCAATCCTGGGCGTTGAGATCAAGGAAAGGGAACCTGAATTTGCGAAGCCTGGATGTACCTACGGTCCGGCGGAAGCTGACCTGAAATATTTTTACGACGGAATCAACGATTGCCGTGCCGCCGCGCTTCTCGACGGCGGCAGCAAAGTATGCCACATCGGCTGTCTAGGGCTGGGAACGTGTGTCAAAGCCTGTCCATTCGATGCACTTTCCATGGGGCCTGACTTCCTGCCGGTGGTGGATCGGACCAAGTGCACCGGCTGTGGCTCCTGTGAGCGCGCTTGCCCCAAGAACATAATAAATCTTACATCACGGGCTATTCGCCTGATGCACTTCAACGCTGTCGATGAATGCCTGGCCCCCTGTCAGCAGCGCTGTCCGGCCCAGATAGACATCCCTCTTTACATCAATCTCACTGCACAGGGCCGTTATCGGGATGCGCTCCAGGTGATCAAGGAAAGCATACCCATGCCCCTGTCCATAGGCAGGGTATGCCCTCATTTCTGTGAAACCGCCTGCCGCCGAAACGAGGTGGATGAGCCTGTTGATATCAACCATATAAAAAGGTTCTGCGCCGACGTTGAACTTAACAGCGGGGACAGGTACGAAACTTACCTCGCCCCGCTTTCAGGAAAGCGGGTGGCCATCGTAGGAGGTGGCCCTGCAGGCCTTGCTGCAGCCTATTACCTGCGCCGGCTCGGTCACGCTTCCACGATCTTCGAAGCCATGCCCATGCTGGGAGGAATGCTGCGCTACGGTATCCCCGAGTACCGTCTGCCTAAAAAGGTCCTCGATTGGGAAATCGAAGGGATAACCGGTCTCGGAGACATCGAGGTCCGCCTCGAAAAACGCATGGGTGTTGATTTCAACCTCCAGAGCCTCAAGGACGAGGGTTTTGATGCTGTGTTCCTGGGTATAGGTGCATGGGGAAGCAGGAATATGAGGGTGGAAGGCGAGGAACTTGAAGGGGTTTTGTCCGGCACCCAGTATTTAATCCGGATGGGCCTGCAGGAAGATGTAAAAATTGGCAAGAAAGTTGTTGTAATAGGCGGAGGAAACACTGCGATCGATGCAGCCCGCACGTCTTGGAGGCTGGGCGCCGATGAGGTGACCGTCCTTTATCGCAGAAGCAGACAGGAAATGCCGGCAGCCGACTATGAAGTTACCGAAGCCGAGGCTGAAGGAATAAAATTTCATTTTCTTGCAGCGCCGACCAAGCTAACAGGCGAAAACGGAAAAGTTAAGGGCATAGAATTTCTGCGCATGGAGCTCGGGGAACCCGACGACAGCGGCAGGCGCAGGCCGGTGCCGGTTGAAGGCACGGAAACAGTTATCGAGGCTGACAATGTTATTGCGGCGATAGGCCAGTTCGCGGTCTATGATGTTGAAGCCCTCAAATGCGAGGACGGCGACGTGGCCATGAACCGCTGGAATACCGTGGACACCAACGAAGACACCGGACAGACGAATATTGACTGGGTTTTTGCGGCAGGCGACGGTGTAACAGGAGCTGCCACTGTAGTCGAAGCGTTCGGTGGCGCACGCAAGGCAGTTGCTTCCATTCACAGGTTCCTTGAAGGAGAAAAAAGAGTCTCTGCACCAGCCAACCTGCGCAGAAAGGTATGGGACGGGGCCTTAAAGGAAGAACTCAAGCTTCTTCCCAGAATCCCCCGCAACAAGATGCCGGACATTCATATCGAAGAACGGCAGGCTTCATTTAAAGAAGTGGAACTGGGCTTCAGCCAGGAACAGGTGCAAAACGAGGCCAAAAGGTGCCTACAGTGCGGACTTTATTGTTTCCGTCACAACTGACAAGAAGATAGGGTCCAGCTCCTCTGGCGGGAATTCAGTCAGCTGATTTTTTTATGACGGCCGTTATACGCGGCGAGGAGTTTGAGTCGCGGGCAAACTTGCGGTCCGCATGCCTCAACAAGAGAAAATATAAGGCCATAAATCCGAAGGCGCATACAACAGATGCAGTGTCTTCGGATATCCTCTCTATATTGATGAATTTCCGACCAAAAAATGCACCAACCACCAAGGCTGCAACCGGCAGTATATAAACCAGAAAGGTGGATTTCAAAAAAGAACGCGCAGGCATGCTCAAACGAACTCTGTCGCCGGTGCTGCAGCCAGCCGTGTTTTCAGCTTTTACTACCATGCCTCCACCGGATTCAACATTGCACTCATCCCTCGACGGGCATGAAGCGCAGGCGGAGGATCTTTCCACCCTGATCCAGGCGGAGCGTCCTTCTGTTCTTTCCACAACACCCTGCTCTGTTACCTGCATTTGCAGCGACACCCTAGCCAAAAATGGTCAAAACTCTGGCCGAAATATTATTAGTTCAAGAATCCCGAGAGATAAAACCTCAGATCAACCGCAAAAAATTTAACGAATTACATCTGTTTCACGGAGGGGTTGGAGAATCCGTAGTATTTCTTTAAGTTCCTGCTTTATGTTGTCCAGGATCAACAGATTGTCTGTCGGCTTCGTTCCTCTTTCCTTCAGGCGACGGCGTGCCCCTTCGATCGTCATCTTTTCAGAATATAAAAGGCGTTTGATTTCAAGAAGCAATTCCAGGTCTTTTCGTCGGTAGGTCCGTTGCTTTGAATCGGCCCTTCGAGGCCGCAACTGGGGAAATTCGTTTTCCCAATATCTCAGAACCGATGGTTCCGCACCCACGATGCGGGCAGCCTCTCCTATGCGGAAATAACGTTTGTCGTCAGGAATAAGGACCATGTGATGTCACCCCTCTCTCAATCGACCTCCTGTTTGGGCACATATGGCTTGGATGATGCTTTCATGAAGGGAGTTTACAGTTGCTCCGTCTAGAGTCGAGTCCGGGGAGCGGTAACAAATCCTGAACGCCATCGCCCTCTCAACACCAGAGCTCCCTTCCCTGTCGTATACATCAAAAAGAAAGATATTTTCAACGAGTTGGGCGCCTTTCTCACGGATGACCCGCTCAACGGCAGCACATTTCACGTCCGGATCCACGATAACGGAAAGGTCCCGATAAACGGCTGGAAATTTCGGATATGGCCTGAACACTGGGGGGTGTCCCCAGAAACGCAAAAGCGGGGTTGCGTACAGCTCAAAAATATACACACCGCCCATATCTTTTGAACGGCAGAATTCTCTCAAGGAGCTGCAGGCCTTCCCAGCGTATCCCAGCACATCGCCGTTAGAGCTTATCCGGGCGGCCTCCCCTTTTTCGTAGCCGGGCTGATCACCGGCCTCGGCAAAAACCGCTTTTTTCACTCCGAGGCTTTGAAGTAAAGTTTCCACTACGCCCTTGATATCATAAAAATCGACGGATCTTTGACTTCCGTACCATTCCTTGCGATGGTATAAACCCGCCATCAAACCTGATACCATCGTAGTCTCAAAAGGAAGCGCTTCTTTAGATGGAGCAAAAACTTTTCCCCACTCGAACAGCTTCAATTCCTGTTCGCCTCGGGATATATTTATTTTAGCCGCCCCTGCAAGGCCGGGTATCAGAGAAGTTCTCATCACCGACTGGTCCAGGGAGAGGGGATTAAGAAGTGAAACAAAATCATGGAACTCGTGATCTTGCGGCGCATCGAGCATGCCTGCAGATTCCCGGGAAGTAAAACTGTAGGAAATAACTTCCGAGAAACCAGCCCCCGCCAAAACTTCCAAGATCTTGTCCCTCAGAGAAGATTCGATGCGGGTGGGTTTGCTGCATGGACGCACCGCAGGAAAAGTGACAGGGATACGATGATAGCCCTCAACCCGTGCAACTTCTTCAATCAGGTCGACCTCACGTTCGACATCCATGCGGAATGACGGCGGCGTGACAAAAAGATCACCTTGGGATTCGTCCACCTTCATCTGAAGGCCGGTAAGATGCTTGCGCAGAGTGCCTGCGTCCAAATTTGTCCCGAGCAACCGATTCGTCCTCTCCACCCTCAATTGAATCCGTGGTCGGTTGAATGAACGGCTGCGGGCATCGATGAAGCCGTGGGCCACCTTGCCACCCGCCAGCGACACGATAAGTGAAAGACATCTTTTGAGGGCCACCGGAGTTCCTTCAGGATCAATTCCCCGCTCAAACCTGTAGGAGGCTTCCGTGGCGAGTCCCAGACGCTTGGAGCTTCGTCTTATGGTAACAGGATCAAAATACGCGCTTTCAAGAAGAACATCGGTGGTGCCGGCGAAAATTTCAGAGTTCAGGCCTCCCATTATGCCTGCAACCGCAACCGGACGCTCCCCGTCACAAATCATCAGTGTTTCCCGGCTTAGAGCCCTGGTTTCACCATCAAGCGTCGTAAAACGCTCGCCTTCCTCAGCACGTCGCACTACTATCCGGCTTTCCGAGACACGTCTGTAATCGAAAGAATGGAGAGGCTGCCCTGTTTCCAGAAGTACATAATTTGTCGCATCTACGACATTGTTTATTGCTCTTATTCCGCATGCATGAAGTCTGTATCTCAGCCAGAAGGGGCTGGTGCCCAATTGCACCGCCTGCACGAGACCGGCGCAATATCTTGGGCAACCTTCGGAGTCGTCGATTTCAACATCCACCAAAGAAGATATGGGCGGCCCGCTTTCATCAAGATCAATGCCGGGGAGCTTGATTTCCGAGCCTGTAACCGCAGCGATCTCTCTTGCGATTCCGATAACCGAAGCCCAGTCCGGACGGTTCGGAGTCACGGAAAGTTCAAATATCCAGTCAGGAAACGGCAGCACAGAGCTGAGAGGAGTGCCGGGCTGCACATCATCGTCCAGAATCATGAGGCCTTCGTGATCATCTGTAAAGCCCAGTTCATCCTCGGCAAGCAACATGCCATAAGATTTTTCCCCCCTGATTTTGGACTTGCGGATTTCGATGTCCCCGGGTAGATACGCCCCTTGCGGAGCAAAAGGAGCCACTAGGCCTGCTTCAAGATTGGGTGCCCCGCAAACAACCTGCAGGGTTTCATTGCCGGTATCCACGTCACAGAGGCTGAGACGGTCCGCCCCAGGATGGGTCCTGACCTGCATGATACGGCCGGCCACGATTCTGTCAATCGATTCGCCGACGCACTCGATGGAATCCACTTCCAGACCGGCCATGGTCAGCGATTCGGCCAGCTGATCCGGAGACATCCGGATATCCACAAAATCCTTCAACCAGTTATAGTTAACTCTCATTTATTAAAGTCCGTAATTTCTTACACCGTAACAGGTACTGCGCCGATTAAAACTGCCGCAAAAACCTGATATCATTTTTAAAAAAAAGCTGTATATCGTCTATCCGATATTTGAGCATCGCGATACGCTCCACACCCATCCCGAATGCAAAACCGGTATATATTTCCGGGTCATAATCCACAAAACCGAAAACCGCGGGGTCCACCATGCCCGATCCGAGTATCTCCAACCACCCTGTACCGCTACACGTCCGGCAGCCCTCGCCTCCACATATTACGCAGCGGATGTCCACTTCAGCACTCGGTTCGGTGAAAGGAAAAAAGCTAGGCCGGAAACGAAGGTCTATGTCCATCCCAAACATTTGATGAACAAAGCCCGTGAGGGTGCCCTTCAGATCGCCCATTGTAACATGCCGGTCCACGAGAAGTCCTTCGACCTGATGGAACATGGGCGTATGGGATACATCGGAATCACGCCGGTATACCTTGCCGGGCGCTATGATGGCCACAGGCGGGGGCTGTTTTTCCATCACACGGATCTGGATTGGTGAAGTATGTGTTCGAAGCACTACATCCTCAGAGATATAAAAAGTATCCTGCATGTCCCTGGCCGGATGATCCCTCGGAAGATTGAGCGCCTCGAAATTATAATAATCCAGTTCAACGTTAGGGCCTGTAACGACGCTGAAGCCCATTCTTTCAAAAATGCGGCAGATATCTGAAAGGACCTGGGTAAGGGGATGGATGTGGCCTCTCAGCGGTCTGCGGCCGGGCAGCGTTATATCCACCACCGTCTTTTTGCGGCCCGCTTCACGCTCTGCAAATTCCTTTTTAACTTCTTCGAAACGGTCGGCCACTCTGCCTTTTACAGTATTGGCAAGTTTCCCCAAAACCGGTCTATCGGCGGGGTCGACACTGCCCAGCATACGCATCAAAGAGGTGAATTCACCTTTTTTGCCCAGATACTCAATCCTGAACCTTTCCAGAGACGCGCTGTCCTGAACAGCATCAAGGGCCTGCATTGCCCTTTTCTCAAGTTCAATCAGCTTGTTTTTCATGTCTGAGCCCGATCTCCAGCGGCACTTTACTGAACCATTTGGACAATCCGTGAAAATGCCTGCGGCTCGTTTACTGCGAGTTCAGCAAGCATTTTTCTATCGAGCCCTATTCCCGCAGCATTCAGTTCGCCCATCAGCCTGCTGTAGGACATTCCATGCTGTCTGGCAGCGGCGTTTATCCGCATAATCCACAGGCTTCTGAATTCTCTTTTCCTGACTTTGCGGTCGCGGTAAGCATAGTTTCCGGCCCGAGCCACCGCAATTTTTGCAGCCTTGAACTGTTTACCGTGCCCCGCCCTGTATCCTTTCGCCGCCTTGAGAACCTTGTTCCTGCGGCGCCTGGCTTTAAAACCCCGTTTTACTCTAGGCATTCTTCCTTCCTCGCTGTGTATAGTGTTTCATCGATCGCCGAAATTCCAGCGGTGCTATGTAGGACGTCACAATTTATAAGTATGGCGTCAGCCTTCTCACATGACCGATATTGGTAGCATGCACAAGCGCCGATTTTCTGAGACGTCTTTTCCTCTTGGTCGTTTTCGATGTTAATATATGACTGGAATAAGCCTTGTTTCTTACTATCTTACCTTTGCCTGTTACTTTAAATCTTTTTGCAGCGCCTCTATTTGTTTTTATTTTAGGCATAACATCCTCCAGTATTTTTCCATCTTTATGAACATAAACCAGCGCGTTTCCGCAATCCGGCACGGACCAAGCCGTTTTCTGCCGGAGCAGCAAAGCGAAAATGGCTTGAAGCATGTCTGGATTATTTAGGAAAGATGACCATCGTCACCTTGTTCCGAGCTTCCCGGGTGGGCACCTGATCAATTGTTCCCACATCCGAAACGGCTTCTGCGACTCGGTTCAATAAATCAACTCCAACATTTATGTAGCTCATTTCCCGCCCACGGAAGAAGACCGTCACCTTTACACGGTCCTTTTTTTCCAGAAATTTCCTCAGATTCTTTATCTTGAATCCCAGATCGTGCTCTTCGGTGTTGGGCCGCAATTTTATCTCTTTGAGCTGGGAGGACCGGCTTTTCTTTTTGGCTTCCTTGCCTTTTTTGCTCGCCTCGTATTTGAATTTCCCGTAATCCATAATCCGGCAAACGGGAGGCTCTGAATTGGGAGCTACCTCAACAAGATCCAAGCCGGCTTCCTGAGCCGCGTTCAATGCATCCTGGATTCCCTGGATACCCAGCTGTTTTCCATCGGCGGAAATCAACCTGACCGTCCTCGCCAGAATCTGTCCGTTGATCCTGACTTCGTCTGCTTTCTTTCCTATGGTGCTACCTCCTTTGATCGCAATCTTCTGTTACAAGATCAATAAACTCTCCGGTGCTCATCATCGAAAGACCGCGCCCGTC
>CAYXDR010000041.1:0-2498 GCA_964463515.1 uncultured Desulfobacteraceae bacterium
ATTTTGACTTTTTACGATGCCATCAAGATTGATCCGGAGACAGGAGGGATGGGCATGCGTGTACCTGTACAAAAAATACTTTGTGCGACGGATTTCTCCGATTGCTCGGGTGCGGCCGTTTCTTACGGAATTGCACTGGCCACCGAATTGAACGCGGTTCTTTATATCTGCCACGTTGTGGATGTCCCCTTCGCAGGGATGTATGGAGAGGCCAACCCGGATCCGGTTCAGCTGGAGCGCCGGTCCATGGCTTTTGCCCGCGGGCAGATGGAGGAGTTGATAGGGGATGCGAACCTGAACTGGGAACCGATAGTGTCAATAGGTCACACGGCCGACGAGATCGCACGAGTAGCCAGTGAGAAAGATGCCGGTCTGGTCATATCGGGAACGCACGGAAGGTCCGGCCTCAAGCGTTTTCTGCTCGGTTCGGTCACTGAGAGGCTTATGCGGGTGGTGGCCTGCCCGCTTATGGTGGTAAGAGGATCGGATGCCACGGCAGGGAAGGACGGGTTCAGATTGAGAAAGATTCTGGTCGGGTGCGATTTTTCGTCTTTTTCAGGCCTCGCGGTGGAGCACGCGGTAAACCTCGCACAGGAATTCGAAGCGGAACTTCACCTGGTTCATGTCCTGGAATGGTCCGAGTACAAGGACGTCATCCGAACCGGCCATGAAGTTATCGAGGATGTCCGGTCCGATGTGGCGGTTCAAATGCGTGAAAAACTCGGGCACATGGTGCCTGATGAAGCCAGGAACTGGTGCAAGCCGGTGATCAACCTGGTGGCCGGTCGGCCCGACGAAGAACTTGTTAAGTATGCGTTGGTCAACGATATTGATCTGATCGCCGTGGGCGTTCGGGGGCGCGGTCTCGTGGAGACTCTTTTCGTTGGTTCAAATACAGACAGGTTGGTCCGGCAGTCCCCTTGCCCGGTGCTTTCGGTGCGGCCGCTGAAAAATGAAGAAATGTAGAATGGCAGACGGTTTCCTATTCATGGAAACCTGTCGGCGGATGCCTCGTTTTTTTCAACATCCCCCGGGTTCGCTTGCTTTCCAGGCGCCGCCTTCTCGAAGCGGCGGTTGGTTTTGTCCGCCGGCGCTTCCGGGGTGTTTCCGCGGCTTTTCGTATCAAGTCGCTCAGCCTGTCCATCGCGTCCTTCCGGTTCCGGGCCTGGGTGCGGTGCCGGCGGGCGTCTATCACGATAACCCCTTCTGATGTGAGACGGGAGCCCGCGGCTTCCTTCAGGCGCTTGCGAACAGGTTCGGGCAGGGAAGGGGAGTTTTCAACGTCGAATTTCAATTGAACCGCGGTGGCTACCTTGTTTACATTCTGTCCACCCGGACCGGAGGCTTTCACGAAGCTTACCGTGATTTCTTCTTCGGGTATGGAAATTCCTTCCGTCACACGAATCATTTTCCGGCTCTCTTCGAGGTTGCGCGGGCAGGAGATTGAATCGTGAAGATGCCTTTGCCCCTCGTTGCCTGGAGAAGGGCGGCTTCGAGGTGTTCCACCAGATTTGCTTCTACCTGTATCTGTGCGTTTATTCCCGATTCAGAGTAGTTTTCGTTTACCATGGCTGCGCCCAGTCTTTCAATCACTGTATGCACCCCTCCTGTGGCATCGAAGTCCGCTTTGAACTCCACTGTAACATAATTTTTGATTTCGCGTTTGGCAGCGCAGCGGAGGCATTCGGCCGCGGTGCCGAGGTACGCCCTGGCAAGGCCGCCTGCTCCCAGCTTTATGCCGCCGAAATATCTGGTCACCACCACGACAACCCTGTCAAGCCCCTGTTTTTGGATTGCGCCCAGGATGGGTCTTCCGGCGGTGCCCCCCGGTTCACCATCGTCCGAAAACCTGTATCGGCACCCCACCTGGTAGGCCCAGCAGTTGTGGGAGGCCTGGGGCTCGCTTATGCTTTCGATAAACTGCATGGCATGGGCGGCGGATGCAGCATGACCGGCGTTTGCAATGAAGCGGCTTTTTTTGATCTCTTGCTCGTACCTGAAAGGCTTGGAAAGAGTTTGAGGCATTTCATCGTCTCTTGAAGGTTCAGTGCTCTGCGGCTGATTGAGCCCCGCCGGGCCTGAAAAGACACTGGAACAGTTCCTGAATCGAGGCTATGCCTGTCAGTTCCATGCCGGAGCGGTCCTTTACTCCTTCAAGGTTGCGGCGACTCATAATGCAGCGGCTGAACCCCATTTTGCGGGCTTCCCTGAGGCGCAGTTCCGGCTGGGATACCCCGCGAATCTCGCCGGCCAGCCCCACTTCGCCGAAAAGCACTAAATCATGAGGCAGGGGTTTTCCGAGAAAACTGGAAAGAAGCCCCGCTGCGATTCCCAGGTCCGCCGCCGGCTCTTCGACTTTCATTCCTCCTGCCACTTTTATGAAAATGTCCTGAGTGCCGAGTTCTATCCTCAGCGTTTTGCCGAGCACGGCGGAAAGCAGGGATATCCTGTTGTGGTCGATGCCCAAGGATGTTCGTCTCGGATTGCCCAGGGGACTT
>CAYXDR010000041.1:2508-12803 GCA_964463515.1 uncultured Desulfobacteraceae bacterium
TGCCCCCACAAGGGCCTGGACTTCCACAAGCAGCGGCCTGGTCCCTTCGACGCAGGCAACGACCACCGAGCCGGCTGCATCCATGGGACGCTCTTCGAGAAATATCCCCGATGGGTTCAATACCTCAGACAGTCCGCTGTCTTTCATTTCGAAGACGCCGATCTCGTTGGTTGAACCGAACCGGTTTTTTACGGCCCGGAGCACCCGGTAAACATGCCCCCGGTCGCCTTCGAAATAAAGGACGGTATCCACCAGATGCTCGAGCACTTTGGGGCCGGCGATGGCTCCCTCCTTTGTTACATGCCCAACGAGAAACAGGGGTACAGCGGAATTTTTTGCGAAATCGATGAAACGGGCGGCCGCTTCTCTTACCTGGCCGACACTGCCTGCGGCCGAGGACAGCTCCGAAGTGTAAACCGTTTGAATTGAATCAATGGCGACAATTTGCGGGGAAAGCCGCTTGATTTCATCGAGTATTTCCTCAACACAGGTCGCTGATAGTACAAAGATGCCGGATGAACGCACCGAGAGCCTTTCCGCCCTCAGCTTTATCTGCTGGGGGGATTCTTCCCCGGACAGGTACAGGACTGATTTTCCGGCGGTTGCAAGCCCGTCCAGCACCTGAAGCACCAGCGTGGATTTCCCGATTCCCGGATCCCCCCCGATAAGCACAACAGATCCGGAAACCAGCCCTCCGCCCAGGGTGCGGTCGAATTCGGATATTCCGGTGGCCAACCGTGGCTCAGGAGCGGGGTCGATTTCCCCTATGGCTTTTGCGGGCGAAGCACGGCGCAGGGGCAAACTTCGTTCGGCTGCTTCTTCTTCGAGACTGTTCCATTTTCCACAATCCGGGCAGCGGCCAAGCCATTTAACGCTGCGATAACCGCATTGCCGGCATACGAAAAGGTTCGGTTGCTGTTTGGGCATAGTCATTCAAACCGGCGCCACACCCTGATAAGCCCGTCTTCCAGACTCTCCTGGTGGAAGGCTCCGCCCTTTGCAAAGAGTTTCAGCATGGGAGCATTGTCGCGGAACAAGTATCCTGATACGCCGGCCAAACCTTTGCGGTTCGCATAATTTTCCAGGTGCTTTTGAAGAAGAGTGCCAAGGCCCACCCCCTGATAGTCCTCATGAATTGTGTAGGCCACTTCCACCATCCCCGGTAAATCAGGTTCTGCCGCATACCTGCCTACTCCTATGATGCGTTCGAGCCCGATGGCTCCCAGGGTTGCAACAAAAGCCATCCGGGAGTGGTAGTCCACATTGACAAGCGTCTGAGCCGTCGAATGGGGCATGGAGCGGACTGAACGGAAGTAACGTCTGTAGATCGTTTCGTCGGAGTGGGAATAAAAGAAATCCTGCAGCAGCGGCTCGTCGGTCGGCTTGACCGGTCTCAATGTTACCACCGTGTGATCGGTGAGTCTTTCCTTCGTCTCTTCTTCCTCGGGATAGCGGTGAGTCTCCGCATCGATCAGGATTTGATCAGGGAAAACGTAAGCCCTTTTCTTGGCTTCTTCGAGCAGTGTCCCTCGAAAACGTGGATGGGCTATATTTATCAAGGCCATGGACCTTTCCCGGATTGATTTTCCGTGAAGATAGGCGATTCCGTATTCAGTGACTACATACTGCACGTCTCCGCGGGTAGCAACAACACCGGCTCCTCCCTCGAAGCGGCTGACGATGCGGGATTCTTCCCCGTCTTTTGTCGTCGAGGGCAGGCAAATTATTGATTTACCGCCCCGGGACATAGCCGCACCCCTGATAAAATCCAGCCTTCCACCGATTCCGCTGTGAAAGTGAACGCCCTGGGTTTCTGAGCAGATCTGCCCGCTTAGATCGACCTCGAGTGCACTTCCAATTGAAACCATGCGATCGTTTCGGGCGATGACCCGGGGATTGTAAACGTAGTCGGCGGGATGAAAATGAACCAGCGGGTTGTCGTGAACGTAATCGTACATTCTCTTTGTTCCAATGCAGAAACTGCACACCACCTTTCCGGGATGGAGTGATTTGTATTCACCCGTGACTACGCCGTCTTCTATCAGGTCTATAACCGCATCGGAGAGAACTTCCGTGTGTATGCCGAGATGCTTCTTGTCGTGAAGAAAACTGAAAACACCGTAGGGAATATGTCCAAAACCGACATGGATGGTATCTCCGTCATTAATCAATTTGCATACATTGCGGGCGATTTTGCTTCCAATTTCATTGGGTGAAGGGTACTCGAATTCAACCAGTGGATGATCGTTCTCCACGATGAAATCTATTTTTTCCGACGGTATAAACGTGTCCCCGTGTGTGCGTGGCATCATCCTGTTCACCTGCGCTATCACCACTTCCGCTGATTCCACTGCTGCCTTGACAATGTCAACAGAAATTCCCAAGCTCAGGAAGCCATGTGCGTCAGGTGGTGAAGTTTGCACCAATGCCACATCTATAGGGACTATGCGGCGCCTGAAAAGATCAGGGATTTCGGATATGAAAACAGGGGTATAGTCTGCCTGCGCTTTGTTGATGGCTTCTCTGGTGTCCGGACCCACGAAGAAGGCGTTGTGGCGGAACCGGGTGTCGAACCGCGTGTCGGCGTAGTGCTTGCGGCCAAGGGTGACGAAATGAAGTATCTGAACGTCATGCAGGCTTCCTGCGCGGTTCATCAGCCCTTGAACCAGATGTTGGGGCTCTGCGCACGCAGTTCCAAGGAACACCTTTGCACCCCTGCGGACGGTTTCGAGAGCTTTCTCCACGGTTGTTTTTCTGGATTCGTAATGGCGCTTCCATTTTTCCGGCATAGGCCGCCTCGGATTGGTTGTCGATAAAAATAAGTTTATCGTGTATCTCCAGCATCTGTCAACGCGCGGATGGATCCCAGATTTACCCTGGGAAATATATTGGACAAAGTCAATCTCGATGCCCGCTGCGGATTCTTCCTTTAAACCCCGCCGGCAGGCAGAAATATTTCTTTTCCCGGAATAAACGATTTGATCTGTAACCCTTCCCTGGTTACCGTGACTTCCACGGCGCCGTGCTCCGATGTCCTGTAAATGGGCACGTCGAGCGCCTCCAGCCGTGATTCAACCGAACGGTGCCCTCGCTTCCGGGCCGAGATTATGCAGGCGGCCGGGTTTACTGCTTTCAGGAAAGCCGGTGTGCTGGATGAGCTACTGCCGTGATGAGGCACCAGCAGCACCTGGCTCGATAGGCGGCCGATTTTTTCCTCTGCAAGGTGCCTCTCGGTCTCCTGTTCGATGTCGCCGGTGAAAAGGACGCAACTTCCTTTGTAGCACACCCGTATCACAAGAGACGAATTGTTTACCGCCGAGGAATCCTGCGGATCCACGGAAGCACCGGGTGTGTTCCCTGGATGGAGTATTTCGAATTTTACTCCGTTTAGGGTAAAGGAGCTCTTGAGTTCTGGCGGCGCCCGTATAACGGTCCCCTGCGCATCGAGAACATCCATCAGACGCCTGTATGATGAAAGAGCGGATTTCATCCCGTTGCACCAGAATTCGCGCGGACCGAACTGGTCCGCTATGAACCGGAGTCCTCCGAAATGATCCGTCTGGGGATGACTTAAAACAATGTAATCAACGGACATGATTTTTCTGGATCTCAAAAACGGTGCAACCAGCATTTCGCCCGTGTCGAATGTCCCACCGGGAAAGCCGCCGCCGTCAATAATCATTTTGATCCCTCCGGGTAATTCGATTACAGTGGCGTTGCCGTGGCCCACATCCAAAAAGGTAATTCTCAGATCCCGGTGGAAATGAAGCCTGTATGTCCAGTAGGCTGCGTCGCAGATGATAACCGCCAGCGCAGCGGCAAGTATATATCGGGCGGTTCGATGTCGAAGGGCGAGAATCGCCGAGCATATCAAGACATAGAGAAGTACCACCTCGCCTTGGTTGGGTACAGGTACGTAGATTGAAGTAAAACCCGAAGAATCCCAGAACCTGACCAGAAAAATGAGTATTCTTGTGCCGCATTCGGCGAGCTCGGCGATAACCCCTGCGACAGGGGGGCAAAACAGTGCTGCGAATGCGGACAGGAGCCCCGCCGGTACGACAAAGGCACCGAGCAGCGGCACAACTGTCATGTTGGCCGGTAGAGAAACAAGGGATAATCGGTGAAAATAGTGAGCAAGAAGGGGGAAAAGGATTAAGGTTACCACCACGGTCAATGAACCGAGCCCTATCAAGTAGGACAGAGCTCTGCGGAAAAAGCCCTCTGGAACCGCGTTGACCAGGGGATGGGCGGTTTGAATCAATTTTGGCGCCAGCCATATGATTCCTGCCACAGCCGTGAAGGACAGCTGGAAAGACACCGTGAACAGGCTCTGGGGGTCAAACACGATTATGATTAATCCTGCAAGGGCGAGCGTCGACCAGAGATCCTTTCTTTTTCCCAGGAAAAGGGCTGCAAGATAAGTGCATGCCATTATCATCGCCCGGCGGCTGGATATTTCGAACCCTGCAAGAAAACTGTACATGACCACCGAGAAAAGGCTGATAAGAGCGGCCCATCTTGCCGCCACCACGGTGACGGAAAGGCGGTAGGATGATGTGATAAGTTTCATCACCAGCATAAAGGCTGTCCAGCCCACAAGACCTATGTGAAGACCGGATACTGCCAGTACGTGCCCCAACCCTGTTTTTGCGAAACTGTTTTTAACGTTTCTTTCCAATTCATGTTTTTCTCCCAGGACCAGCGCTCGTAGAAGCGCCCTGGGCTGACCCGGATCGAGCCTCTCGGCATATAAGTCCCTTACCGGCCTTCGCATTTTTTCGATCAGGCCTCGGAAAGGAGGCAGCCGGCCTTCCCCTGTCACTTCCACGGGAGGCCCGCTTATCGGATAGGCGCTGCAGGCAATGCCTTTGAGGGCCATGGCCCCGGCGTAGTCGTAGCCACCAGGGTTGTTGAAATTTTTGAAAGGAGACAGGCGCACAACGAGTTTCAGCCCGTCACCGGGGTTCATGGACGGAGACGGTCCGTAAATTTTCAGCAGCGCATATTCATTTGCCTCCACTGGAGCACCATCGATAAAAACGCTGTGAACCAGCATTATGGTCCGCCGGTATCTTGGGTAGACGACAGGCGGTTCGCAAACCGTGGCCTCGACCCGGTGAACGCCCCGTCCTTCGGCGAGTTTTTCCAGCATCGAAGGCTGGTGAAAGGGAATATCCAGAGCGAGCCCGGCCGAAAAGGCGGCACATATAAGCCAAAGCTCTCTGTTGGAGTGCACAGCGGCTGCCGATGCCGCCAAGAGCACGGGAACGGCCCAAAGCAATGAAGCTCCTTCATGCAAAGGGAGGGGAAGATAATGCCCGGCGGTTATGCCGGCGGAAGTGGCGATAAAGAGCGGTAAAAGCGGGCGTTGTAACATTTGGATAAATTGGAAATTGCAAAGCTAGGGTTCATCTAACAATATTTCATGAGAGATATTTCCAGCTATTAATTGAGAATGAATCTCCCGCATCGACACCTCCCGTCCCCGTCTCTACGTCACTGGCGTCTTACAATGCGCGTCGGTATCGGTATCGGTATCGGTATCGAAATCGCTATCAGGATCGAAATCGACGCTGTAGGCCTTCTAGTAAACCCATGCAACATAGCCTATCGAAAGACGATAGACATCCAGTTTCTCGTGTCCAAGCCCCATATCTCTTCGATCCCGATAGCGATCCCGATTTCGATTATCCCAACAGCTGATAAAGCCGAAAAAGACTACACGATACGTGCCAGTGAGCGGCACAACCCGTAAGTTGGCAAGATTGCGGTTTAAATTGGGAATTAAAAACAGGGTGGGGAATCGAGATGGGCGAGGCGCCCTGTAACCGGTGCTATATGCACAGGCTACAGGGCAGCGAAATATGACGGTGTGAGCCGCCGATTTTTTCGAGTCTTACGTGCCCAGTTCCCAGGATGAGAGGTACCTTTCCTGCTCCTCGGTGAGAGTGTCTATCTGGACTCCCATGGCCTCAAGTTTCAACCTTGCGATTTCTTGGTCGATTTCGGCTGGTACGGGATAAACCTTTTTTTCCATTTCCTGATGGTTCGCGGACATAAATTCCGCGGACAGGGCCTGGTTTGCAAAGCTCATATCCATGACGCTCGATGGGTGCCCTTCGGCAGAGGCCAGGTTGATCAATCTGCCCTCGCCTAAAATGTAGACCCTTTTCCCGTTGTTCATGCGGTATTCTTCTACGAAGTCCCTGATGGTGCGTTTGGATTCTGTTACTTTTGAAAGGCCGGGCAAATCCAGCTCCACATCAAAATGTCCTGAATTTGCGATGATCGCCCCGTCTTTCATGGCCAGAAAATGTTCTGGCCTTATCACGTGGATATCTCCTGTAAGGGTGCAGAAGAAATCACCCAGAGGCGCTGCTTCCGTGATGGGCATCACCTGAAAGCCGTCCATAACCGCCTCGAGCGCTTTCAGCGGGTCCACCTCGCAGATTATGACGTGAGCACCGTGGCCTTTTGCCCGCACGGCGACACCCCGGCCGCACCAGCCGTAGCCGCTAACTACGAAGGTGCTTCCCGCAAGGAGCCGGTTCGTGGCCCGGATCATACCGTCGATCGTGCTCTGGCCGGTGCCGTAGCGGTTGTCGAACAGATGCTTGGTATTTGCATCGTTTACTGAGATAATGGGGAATTGAAGTACGCCGTCTTTTTCCATGCTCCTGAGCCTGATTACACCGGTCGTGGTCTCCTCGGTTCCTCCTCTTACCTCCGAGAGAAACTTATCCCTTTCCCGGGCCTCGAGACCTTTGCCCCATTCAGCTACCGTGGGCTCCAGGTCTTTCCATTTGCCCAGCGCGATGAAATGAAGGGAGCTTACGAGGTCTGCACCGTCGTCCATGGTGATATTTGGCCCGTGCTTGAGTGCAGACAGGATGTGACTGTAATAGGTCTTGTGATCTTCACCTTTTATGGCGAATACCGGGATCTCTTCATCAGCCACGAGCGAGGCCGCCACATCGTCTTGGGTCGAAAGTGGATTGGAGGCACACACCACCGCATCGGCCCCTCCGGCCTTCAGTGTCTTCAGGAGCGCTGCGGTTTCGGTCGTTACATGGAGGCAGGCCGAAATCCTTTTTCCTTTCAAGGGTTTTTCGATGGAAAATCTTTCCCTGATCATTTTTAAGACCGGCATACTCTTTTCCGCCCATTCTATACGAAGGCGGCCTTTTGCCGCCATGCCAATATCCTTGATGTCATAGTTCATTTTTGAACCTTCCTTCCCTGTTATTTCAAAGCTCTTTTGAGATCTTCAGCCGCATCGGTTTTCTCCCAGGTGAACTCAGGAAGCTCTCTGCCGAAGTGACCGTAATTGGTGGTTTTTCTGTAGATCGGCCGTAGCAGGTCCAATCGCTCGATGATTGCAGCAGGCCGGAGGTCGAACTGTTTTTTGACGATTTCCGTCAATTCCTGGCTGGAGACCACACCTGTGCTGTAAGCGCCCACAAGCACCGATACCGGTTCGGCACGGCCTATGGTATAGGCCACTTGGAGTTCGCATTTTTCGGCAAGCCCTGCGGCGACGATGTTCTTTGCTATGTAACGGCACATGTAACATGCACTGCGGTCCACCTTGGAGGGATCTTTTCCGGAAAAAGCGCCGCCTCCGTGGTATCCGAAGCCGCCGTAGGTATCCATTATGATCTTGCGGCCTGTCAGGCCACAGTCGCCCATGGGTCCACCGATCACGAAACGTCCTGTGGTATTGATGAAATACTGAGTGTCGTTATCGATCATGTCTCGTGGGATCACTTCCATTATAACCTTTTCCACTATTGCTTCCCTAAGTGTGTCGTAGTCCACATCGGCAGTGTGCTGTGCAGCTATGACGACGGTATGAACCCTGAAAGGCTTTCCGTCCCTGTATTCAACTGAAACCTGGCTTTTCCCGTCGGGTCGGAGCCACGGAAGTTGGCCGCTTTTGCGCACATGTGCCAGCCTGCGGGTGAGCCTGTGAGCGAGATAGATCGGCATCGGCATCAGAGAGGGGGTTTCCTGGCAGGCATAGCCGAACATCAGCCCTTGGTCTCCTGCACCCTGTTCCTGGTAGAGTCCCTGGCCGTTGACGCCGACAGCTATGTCGGGGGATTGCTTGTCTATGGTTGAAATGACTGCGCAGGTCTCCCAGTCGAAGCCCATGGAAGAATTTTTGTATCCGATATCCCTTATGGTTTGTCTTACCACATCGGGCATGTCCACATAGGCCGACGTGGTGATTTCACCGGCTATCATGGCAAGCCCGGTGGTTACAAGCGTTTCGCAGGCGACACGTCCTCTTGGATCCTGTTTTATGACCTCGTCAAGGATGTGATCCGAAATCTGGTCCGCCACTTTGTCCGGGTGGCCTTCGGTAACGGATTCCGATGTGAACAAAAAGTCTTTTGATTTCATGTTTTCTCCTTTCAAAACAAAATTATACGTGTTAGGCGTTGAGCGCCAACCGGTAAAAAAGGGCCTTCAACCGTCTCTGAAGAGGAAAAGCCTCTTTCTCTATGATGCTGAACCCCGCATCAGAAGCCCAGCGCTCGATCTGACCCGGCGAAAAACCGAGCCACCTGTCGCCGTAGCGGGAGCGCAGGGATTCGTTTTGGTGTTTTTCAAGATCCACGACTATGAGCTGTCCCCCCCCTTTGAGAGTTCGCGCGGTTTCGAGCAGTCCTTCAGAAGGTGAAGGCAAATGGTGAAGAACCATGTTTATCACCGCGGCCCCGGCCTCTGAATCGCGCAGGGGGAGATGTTCGATTTGGCCGATCCGGAGATCGACGCGGGATTCCTCTCCCTGAAAACGCTTGGAGGCCTTTTTCAGCATTTCCGGCGAATTATCGACCCCGATTACTTTGCCGGCTGATTCAAGAAGCGCCGGGAGAAGATCTCCTGTTCCACAGCCGAGGTCAGCTGCCACCTTGCAGCGGGGAATGCTTTCTGCGATCCGGACGCTCAGGTCGAACCCTCCTATGATGTTGCGCTTCATGGATTCCCAATCTTCGGCTATTGCATCGAAAAAGCGGATGGATTCCTCCTCCCTCCTGCGGACGGCTGCCTCCGCCTCCTCTGCGTCCTCGCGGTAGCGGGGATGGGTTTTCAGCAGAGGGGCCATGTAAGAAACAGCCTTCTGTTTCTGCCCTGAGGCGCGGTAAAAGGCCCAGAGGCCGTCTCTGCGGGCCGTCACCAGCCCTGTATCCGCAAGGATTTTCAGGTGACGGCTTATCCGCGACTGGCCCATTTCAAAAATAGCCACCAGTTCATTGACATTCAGTTCACGATCCGAAAGTACATTCAGAAGGCGCAGCCTGGTGTCATCTGCAAGGGCCTTGAAGTAATCAACCGGGTTTTTATGTTCACCGACCATAAGCATTTCCGTTAAATTCTATATCAGTCAATCAAGATATCTTGATATATTGATGCGATCATACACAAGCTCTGCCCTGTTGTCAATAGATGTTTTCTGCAGGCTCTGCCCCGTCTTTTCTCGACTGGAGGACTGGCTTTGAGGTGAGTCTGTTTTAATCGGGATCGAAATCGGTATCGGGTTCGAAAAGGCTGCCGATCAACCTCCGATACCGATCCCGATAGCGACCCCGACCCCGAAGGGCATCGTTATTTTGACTTTTACAAGGCCGTCAAGCCTGCCGCCTGCAGGAAATGGATTTTAGGGTTGACGCCGGCCGCGGTTGTTATTATTATTGATAACTATTATTATTAGCAGTAAATCTTGAGGAGAGGACCTTTTTGGAGGCTGAACGGGTGAGTTTGAAGTGATCGGATCCGGCAGGAGAATGACAAAACAGCGGAGGGTTGTTCTGGATGCCGTGCGCGGCAACCCTTTCCATCCCACCGCGGACGAGGTGTATGCCGATGTCAGAAAGGTTTTACCCAAGATCAGCCTGGCTACGGTATACCGTAACCTTGAAATTCTTGCGGAAGATGGTTTGATCCGGCGGTTGGAACCGGAGCATCCTCCTATGCGTTTCGACGGTGATATCTCGGAGCATTATCACATCACGTGTACACGATGCGGTAAGATCGAAGATGCACCTTTCGCCAGGGGGGATGAGACCATCGACACTCTCGAAGAGGCGCTGGGTCGTCTGACCAAGTATGGTGTTTTCGGGCATAAACTTGAATTTATTGGCCTTTGTTCGGATTGTGCAAAAAAGGGAAGGCAGTAAATGGTAATTACTTTAATGGATGATGAACTCGTAAAAAGTCAAAATAACGATGCCCTTCGGGGTCGGGGTCGCTATCGGGATCGGTATCGGACGTTGATCGACAGCCTT
>CAYXDR010000042.1:0-5743 GCA_964463515.1 uncultured Desulfobacteraceae bacterium
TCCGCCCGAGCGCGTGGTGATCCTCCAGAGCGTCGAGCACGGCATCCAACCGTTTTCCGATCTTCATGATCACCACAGTTCCCGGCCGGGCCAGGGCATCATGCAGAGCCGCCAGATCGTCGGCTGTGGGAATTATCGTCACCGCCTGTCTGCCCTCCCCCACAGGGAACTCGGTGGCCGCCGCCGCCGCGCTGAAAGCGGTTATCCCGGGCACTGTCACGACATTAGCCTCTGGGTTAACACTCCGAAGTGCCCGTACAAGATAAATGTATGTGGAATAAAGCAAGGGATCCCCCAGGGTGGGGAAACACACATCTTCCCCCCGGGACAAAAACGAAGCTACGAACCTTGCAGCCTCGTTCCATCTTTCAGCGAGTCTGTCCTGCCTCGTGGTCATGGGGAATACGGTTTCGTGAATTTCAGCGTCGGGGGCAAGGTGTTTTCGAACAATGCGAAGCGCCGTGCTTTCAGCCGTTTCCGACGCCTTGGGGACCACTACATGGCGGCACCGTGAAAGGTATTCCACACCCCGCAGGGTAATCAAATCGGGATCTCCGGGGCCGATTCCTATGCCAAAAAGCGTTCCTGCTTCAACCAAGGCAATCCTCCTTCAAAAGCAACACGATAGTACGTGTCGAAAGATCGAGGCTGCGGAACTCCGCGACCGACACACGCCGGATTCTTTCATCCTGCATCGACATATTCTCGCAAACCACAATCGACCTCTCGTGTTCAAAAGCTTGGGCCAACTCCGCTATCCAGGGTTGAGAACGCCTGTGGCCTGCAAGGATTGCAATATTGCCCGCCCTTGAAATATCCTCCTGGGTCAATGCTGGAATTTCCTTGTGTGCACTCAAGATGCGCGCATCCAACCAATCGAGACCAAGGCGTGCAAAAGCAAGCTGGATCGAACTTATACCTGGAATGACGTTGCATTCATCTTTCCCGAACCGCCTGAGCACAGGGGCCGCCAGGCTGCACAACCCGGGGTCTCCGCTTACGAGAACCGCCACCTTTTCCTCTCGGCGAATTCCGTCAATTTCCTCCAGAACAACTTCTATATCCGTGCCGAAGCGGATCTGTCTTTGCGATGCAGCCCCGTAGCGTTCCAGCATTCCGGGCGAACCCACCAGTACAGTGGCATTGTTGATAGCCTTTCGCCCGGCAACAGTCAAGTAATCAGCAGAACCAGGGCCGCAGCCCACGATTGTCAACTTGTGAGGAGGCCCATTTTCCATGGTGATAAATCCCCATATTTACCAAGCACATCTCCGTTCATATCAACCAGAACTACCGAGAACTGGATGTCTGTCTGTACTTTTTCCCCGGCAGCACACGCTATTGCAGCACCCAGCTCCCCGGCAAGACTGCTCCGCCCTTCTTTATCCAGTTCGGAAAAAAGAGCTTCGGTTGTAGGATAGGATTTATCACAATCCAGGTGCAGCTTGGAGGCAAAATGCCCAACGATTTTGACGGCAGGCCCGGACCGGGACGAATGGGTGTCCCACTGTCTGTCCGCCAGCTTGGCGAGTTTCCCGGGATGGCCCCATATAAGCGCCCGCCGGAAAGGATAGCGACCCAAGCGCTCGAGAACAAATCCCCATTCGTTTCCCACCTCGACCACCTGTTCAAGGGGGAGATCAAGGTGCCCCTGCACGGAACGTTCGCCTATGTGCCCTGGAACAAGCACCGGCGCATTTATGCCCGCCGCCGAAGCCACGTTAAGTTCGCAGACCAGCGAGCACCTCAACGCGGCACAACTGAACGGCCTGACCCTGCCCGTGGTTCCAAGGATGTACAGCCCTCCCACAACACCGAGACGGGGGTTATAAGTCTTTAGCGCCATTTCTCCACCACCCGGTATAGAGATCGTGACACGTACCGGCCGGTCCGTCAATTCCCGCACCGCCCCGCGTATTATTTTTCTTGGCCCGGGGTTGATGGCCGGCTCACCCGGCGCAATTGAAAGCCCCTTCTTTGTAACAGTGCCCACACCCTCTCCGGCCACAAAAGTAACATCGTCTTTGTCCGCCCATTCGACAAAAACCGTCACCAATGCACCGTCGGTTATATCCGGGTCATCTCCCGCGTCTTTGACTACACCAGCCTCCCCGCCTCCATCCCTGCGGCGGGCATAAGACACAGGCAGCACGCAGCGCTTTGCTCCCGGCAGGGTTATTTCAGCGCAATCCGAAGGCTCCGCGTCATCCAGAAGGATACGGACCGCCGCCTGTGCAGCGGCCGCTGCACAGGCTCCTGTCGTGTAACCCAGCCTGCCTTTGATCACAGCGCTGGCATCATCGGCTTCCATTTCGGTCTTCCTGTTGGTTGTGCATTACTCACGTTCCCCTAATCCTTCCTGGATTCTCTCCAGCGGGCGGCTTCCTCCGGTCTCATCGGAACAAATTCACACTGGCCTTCCGGCACCGGGTAGGTGTCTTCATCGGGGAGCTGCATGTTTCGAATATCGGCGTTTTCCCCTGACTCCACAATCCTTTTTTCAACAAGCCTTACGAGAAGAGGATCAAAGCCCAGGTTCTTTCCCATCACCAGCGTAACATCGGGGCACCTTTCGACTGCTCTTTTCATCTTCGCCGGAATGTCAAGCTTCATATGAAGCCCTTCATTCAGGAAATAAGGAAGCAAAAGCACTTTCCGGGCTCCCATCTCCACACACCTGTCGAAAACTTCTTCGAAGTGCGGTCCGAGCCGCGACATATTGCATGTTTCAACATTTTTATACTGCTTGTCTTTTCTGAGAACCTCGGCCACCCGCAGCATGGAACGGTCCGCCCCGGGCACGCGGCTACCGTGCCCCAGCAGGATTACTGCATCAAATTTGTTGTTGACCGTTAAGTCTTGGGCCGGCCCTGCAATCGGAACATTCCCCCCTTCATAGGCGGCCAGTGAGCACAGGGCATGCACGATACTTACTCCGACAGGGCTTCCCCCCCGCCTGCCGGACAGGACTATTTGCGGTACGCCGACGCCCATAAGTTCACTTTTGCTTTCCTCCACATGTACAAACCCTACCGGCGCGGCTATGACCAGGGCCGGTTTCACGCCTTCCTCGATCATAATCCGGTTGACTTCCAAAAGTGCCGCAGGTGCATTGCCGAAAACCAGGATCCCGCCCTCTATGATTTTCCTTGCTTTCCGAACCGCTGCCACGGACCGAGGCAGATTCAAACGCGCGGCTTCGGCCGCTACGTCCTCGTCTGCCACATGACAAAAAATATCTCCCGAGTCATACCTGCCACAGGCTTCCCGCAACCGAACAAGAGACAGGCCGGAACGAATCATGTTGGAATCGACATAAAGCGCTCTTTTTGCCTTCAGTGCTCTGATTCCCACATCGATCGCGTCCGGAGAAAAATGAATCGAATCCATGATCGAGAAATCGCCGGTTGTGTGGATCATGCGGCGGACAACCTCCCATTGGGCGGGTGAAAACTTGTGTGGAGGGGCTTCCCTGTCTATGGTCGCGAAAGACAATGCTTCGATGGCGTTACCGTCCATCGGGGGGTGGAACAGCTTATGAATAAGAGGGCGTTCGGTCATTGGTTCATCTCCTTGTTTCACATTTGCGAATTTTTTTTCGGCCTCGCACGGAGGCACATGTTCAAAAAATAGACGAGCGCAGCGGGCCGGCTTGCCAGGTGAAGATGGATATAGCTGGCGAGAATCCGGCTGCCCGGTTGATAAAAACCTTCTTCCCTGGCACACGAGTCCTTACGCGCTTTTACATCGTATGTACGAACCCATTCACCCTGTTCGGGAAAATCCCCTGTCAATTCCGAGTAATGGAATTCATGTCCCCGAAAGTTGGTACCTTCTGACCCCCACAGGGTGGGCCTCCTCAGCTTGACCTCGACATAGCCAAGGCGTTTCCGTGTCTTAAGCATCCGTGTTTCGCACGGAAGGACACCGGCCATGGGGTAGCGTTGTCCTTCAGGCGCGGTGATCGCCTTGGAAAGGTAAATCAGTCCCCCGCATTCGGCATAAACAGGCCGGCCGGAACGTGCAAAGCCGCGCATGGAATCAAGCATCCCGCGGTTGTCTGCCAGCTCCCCGGCAAACACCTCAGGGTATCCCCCTCCCAGATATACTGCATCAACCCCATTGGGAATCGAGGCATGGCGCAACGGAGAGAAAAATTCTATGCTGCAGCCCAGCCGCTCCAACTGGTCTAACAAGTCCTGGTAGTAGAAGTGAAAGGCTTGATCCCGTGCCACTGCAATACGCGTCCGGCCGGCCGGCCGATCTTCCTCTGCCAGGCTTTCTCGGGGGTAAGAAATGGGCGGTGCATGCCGGGCGATATCTAGCACCTTTTCCATGTCGATGTATTGTTCCGCTGCAGCGGCGAAGTCTTCAAAAAGATCCGTGGAAAAATTTTTCCCCTGTTCGGCCGTCTCAAGCCCAAGGTGGCGGCTGTTCAGTGCGGGAAGCCCCATACGCGGCATGGCACCCACCAGGGGAGGCAGATTCGAAGAATCCAGGCTCTCGCCAAGAACCGCGCGGTGCTTCTCGGAGCCGCAGCGGTTGGCGACCACGCCCCCGACCGTAACTCCCTGTTCAAAACAGGAAAAACCCGCAACTACAGCCGCTATGCTGCGGCTCATTCCGCCGGCATTGATAACAAGCAGCACAGGCGCTTGAAGCCACCGGGCGATTTCCGCGGAGCTGCCCTCCGATCCGGAAGGGCGGGCACCGTCAAAAAGCCCCATCACACCTTCAATAACAGCCACATCGGCGTCGCGCGACACCCTGCTGAACAAGCCTTCCACATAGTCCCTGCCGCTCATCCATCCATCGAGGTTGTAGCAGGGCCTTCCAGATGCGGCCGCCAACCAGGTCGGATCCAGGTAATCCGGGCCGATTTTGAAATTTTGAACTTTCAGACCCCTCCCCCTGAGAGCTGCAGTCAGCCCTATGGTAAGGGTGGTCTTGCCGCTGCCGCTTTGAGACCCGGCGATCAAGATTCGTGGAATTGTCCTGCTCATAAAGCACCGCCTTCAGTAGGCCGAGGCCGTCAAACTTCCGCAGCGGAACAAAGTGGATCCGCTGATTTTGAATAAATCCATCAACGAAACACCGCATCCAAAAATATTGCCGCCCCTGACAGCAAAGCGGCACCCGTCAGAGTGGATCTGATCATAAGCATGTTCGCCCTGTGTATACATTCCCTGTTCATGGAAACCAACGGATCACCCATAAACGGTGTCGAATCCGGGCGGCCCTTTCGTATAAGAGGCCCTCCCAGCTGCACACCGAGCGCTCCGGCAAAAGCCGCTTCGGGATAACCTGCATTCGGGCTCAGATGCTTCGGGGCATCCCTCGATACGCTCCGCAATGCCTGCATTGGCCTGCCTCCCGGAAAAACAGCGCCTATGAATACAAACAGAACGCTCAGCCGGGCGGGAATAAAATTTACGATATCGTCCAGCCTGGCCGAAGCCCACCCGAAATGCAAATAACGCTCGTTCCTGTATCCGAACATGGAATCCAGCGTATTTACGGCCTTGTAGGCCATGGCTCCGACAGGGCCGAAAAGTAAAGCATAAAATATCGGTGAAAGAACACCGTCCACCGAATTTTCAGCCACACTTTCAACCGAGGCCCGTACTATGCCGGCTTCATCCAGTTCGGAAGTGTCCCTGCCCACCATGCGTGCAACTGCAGCGCGGGCCTGATCGAGGCCGCCCGATTCCAGTGGCTTGAAAACCGCCCTGCTGTGGCCCCA
>CAYXDR010000042.1:5753-9067 GCA_964463515.1 uncultured Desulfobacteraceae bacterium
TGCAATCAAAGTCGCGGCTGCAGCAATTCCCGCCACGCGCTCGCTGCGGAATATTTTTCTTGCAGGAATTTCAATAATTTCCGCAGTACGTCCCATAATCCGGACCGGATGAGGCATCCACCGTGGATCACCGAGAAAAAAATCCAGTGCCAGAGCGGCCCACAATTGCAAGACCAGAGTGGTCATCTCAGCCCCATTGCCCGGTAGACGGCATCAACATCCAGGTTTTCCCTCACGATGTCAGCCAGGCGGTCCAGGGCCGGCTCGATGTCGAACGCCGCCTGGATTTCCTTCAGAGGTAAAAGCCCGCGACGTTTTCTAAGATCGTCTATAAACCAGCGCCTGAAAGCGTCGGCGTCGAACAACCCATGTAGATAAGTGCCCAATACACAGCCGTCATCTGAAATATAGCCGAGACCGTTTCCGTCTTCCCTGATTACGGCCGGTAATGCTCCCTGCCCTGATGTAAGCCCGTGATGAATCTCGTAGCCCCTGAGTTCGAGGCCCGAAGGGACATGCCGGGCGTTTACGGCTTGAAGGGTTTTATCCCTGACCAGGACCGTGCGAAGAGAGAGAAAACCCAGTCCCGGCTGGGTTCCGCCTTCCCATTCCATGCGGTGCGGGTCCTCGATCGTCTCTCCGAGCATCTGCATACCCCCGCAGATCCCCAGGATAACAACGTTTTTCAACCTCAAAGCTTCGATCTTACCTGCCAGACCGCTTTCCCGCAGGTGCGCAAGATCGCAGGGAACATTCTTGCTGCCGGGAATAATCACGGCGTCGGGCCTATCAAGGTCTTCGGCTTTACGGACTATCCGTACGCACACGTCAGGTTCCAGGTCCAGGGGGTCGAAATCGGTAAAATTGGAAATGTGAGGAACATCTATTACGGCAATTTCGACCTGCTCCGGACCCTTTGCCGGTGCTTGCCGCCTGCCTGCTTTAAAACTGACCGAATCCTCCTCCGGAAGGCCCAGGTTAGGGACATATGGAATTACACCGAAAACAGGCACTCCTGTTCGATCGTACATGTATTTTATCGCATCGTCGAGCAAAGCCTGGTTGCCCCGAAAACGGTTGACTGCAAAGCCTGCAATCATGGCGCGCTCCCATTCGGAAAGAATCTCCAGCGTGCCCACGAAAGAAGCGAAAACCCCTCCACGGTCGATGTCTCCGATTAGAACTACAGGTGCCCCGGCGAATTGGGCCATTTTCATGTTGACAATATCGTGGTGTTTAAGGTTGACCTCCGCCGGGCTTCCCGCCCCTTCCATGACAACCGCGTCCACCTCGGAAGCCAGAGAGGTGTAGGCCTTCTTGACGGTTTCAAAGGCCTGCGGTTTGTAGCGTATATATTCATTCACATCCATGTTGCCCACGGGCCTGCCCAGCACGATCACCTGTGCACCTGTTTCGGAACTGGGTTTCAACAACACGGGGTTCATGCGTACATCCGGATCGAGTCTGCACGCCGCTGCCTGAACCACCTGTGCCCGCCCCATCTCACCGCCGTCACGGGTGACATCGGAGTTCAGGGACATGTTCTGCGCCTTGAAGGGCGCAACACTGTACCCATCCTGGAGCAGGATGCGGCAAAAAGCTGCTGAAAGGATGCTTTTCCCGGCATTGGACGATGTGCCCTGGAACATCACGGCGGGAGCATGTGCACTCCTCTTGGACGGCGACCCAAATGCTCCTGCAGGTGCACCGATTATTCCGGCCAGGGCGTCTACAAGCTTCCGGTTCTCGTTCCTATTGCGTACCGCCACCCGGAAGTATCTTTTGTCGAGGCCTTTGTAATTGTCGCATACCCGTATTGCAATCCGGTGGTCCAGCAGCCTTCGGGCCAGTTCAGGGGCGTCGATGCCGCCTTTTTCCAGGCGGGCCAGCAAATAATTGGCGGGAGAGGAAAAAACCCTGACGGCGCTCAAACCCGACAGGGCACTGTGGAGTTCTTCTCTCAGGCTCGAAATCTCTACGCGGGTCTTTTCCGCGTAAACTTCATCCTGCAGGACAGCCACACCGACTGCCTGTGCCAAGCTCCCCACGGACCAGGGCTGAAGTTCGTTGAAAAGCCTGTCTGCAATCTTCTCTGGGGTCAGCGCAAAACCCAGCCGCAAGCCGGGAATCGCGTAAAATTTTGTCATGGAACGTAACACGACTATGTTGGGTCTTCCTTCAGAGGCCACGCTTCGATAGCCGTCCAGAAAATCCGCGAAAGCTTCGTCTATGACAAAAACGGTCGAAGGATGCCTGTCGGCCATTTTCACCAATACATCCGGATCTGACATCGCACCTGAAGGATTTCCCGGCTGTCCTGCGATCAACATTTCGCCGCCCGAAAGCAAAGGCTCAACCTGATCCCATTGCACGGAAAACCCGTTTTCCGCCTTTGTTTCGACGGTGTCGATTTCGAGCCCAACCCTGGAGGCCGCCTTGATGTAGTCGATATAGCTCGGAACGGGTATCACCGCCCGGCTGACCCCCAAGGCGCGGGGAAGAGTATAGATCAATTCTGTAGATCCATTTCCACAAACAACCCTTTCGGGCGCCACACCGAATTGAGATGCAATAACTCTTCGCAATTCCAGACAATAAGGGTCCGGATAATGCACAACCCCCGCCAGGTGGCGGGAAACCACCTGCCGCAAACACTCCGGCGGGCCCAGCGGATTGATGTTTGCGCTGAAGTCCAGAAGTTCACCTGTCGTGCATCCTGCCTGATCAGCCAGGGACAGGATATTTCCCCCGTGTCCAAATTCCATCCAGCTTTCTCCTATCTACAGAAAAATAAGAACCAAAGGGGAGGAAAATGCCAGCAACACTGCAGTCTCGGCGATTTCCCCCGCCGCTCCTATGGTATCGCCGGTGAATCCCCCGATTCTCCGCTTGCAAATGAAAACGAACGTTGTCGTTATCGCGAGGACCGTCAATCCCGCGATGAAACCGGCAACCCCTGCAATCAACCATCCCGCCCCCATCATCGCGGCTAATGCCCATAGAGATTCCCACGCCTTTCGGTGCGGACAGAACAGGCGGCCAAGGCCGTTTGGATGAACAGGGGGCAACACAGCCAGCATCATAACCATAATGGAACGTGCCGCCAGCGGTGCAAAAATTAGTGCCTTTATGCAAACATCCTGGGCCATTGAGAACACGGCCGCCGACTTCAAAGCCAGCCCGCCCCAGATGGCCAGGCATCCAAATACCCCGAGGCTGCTGTCACGCATGATCTCCAGTACCCGTTCCTTTTTATTGGGGCTCAAAAAGCCGTCTGCGGTATCACCCAGCCCGTCCAAATGGATCCCTCCGTG
>CAYXDR010000042.1:9077-12772 GCA_964463515.1 uncultured Desulfobacteraceae bacterium
ACGGCCAGCCAGCCCACCAGTATCACCGAGAGCACGGCCCTTGGAAAAACACCTTCCAAAACCATGCAAATAACAGCAGCCGAAAGCCCTATCAACAACCCGACAACCGGGAAAAACGGAACGCTCCGCACGAGGTCTTCCTCGGTATGCCTGCACACAGGAGGCAGGGGCATCACCGTAAGGAAACCGATTGCAGCCCAAAGCTTTTTCATTCGGGGACCTCATTTGGTTCTGTGCCTGTCACCTATTCCTCCTGTTCCGGAACATAGATCATGGTCCCGTCTTCCAACCTGTAGGCCACCCCGAGCCGCTTGCCTCGACCCACAGCCCTTTCCTTGGTTACCCGCCTGGCCTCGATCCGCGTGCCTTCTTTGACAATGATTTCCATTTCGCCGTCAGGCTTCTGCTTCATAATGGTAAATTCCGAATTGCGGTCGAAAAGGCCCTGCAGGTGGTAGGCGCTGAAAAAGGTCATGATGAGCCCCACAATAAAGACCAGCCCTATGTCAAAGAGGTTGGCCACTCCGCTTAAGGGGTCGTCATCCACTGAAACCGAAGCGCCTGAACCTTCTCGCCCGGTACTAAACCGCCGTCGTCGTCGAAAATACTTCATCGGGCTGCCTCTGTCCACCGGCCATCGAAAGCTCTGTGGCCAGCTCCATGTTTTTAATGTCCTCTTCTATCCAGCGCCGCTTTATCATGTAGAAAACAAAAGCCAGAGTTCCAACCGCCAGGCCGACCACAGTGGTGGTAAAGGCGATCACAAGGTCGGAAGCAAGCCTGGTCATATCTCCCTGTCCCAAAGCGGCCAGCCCGGTGCCCATCGGAATCAGGGTGCCGATCAAGCCCAGGGAAGGGGCGGACCGCACCAGCATCCTGAGCCGGTCCAGGCTTTTCCACAGTGCCAGGGTGGTTGTTTGCAATAGGTTTTCAACTATGGCTTCTTCATCGTCAACCCCCCTGGCCTGGTGCAGCAACCGGATATATCGGTTGACCCGATGGGAGACCGCAGAGGTAGGCTGACCGGAGCGCAGCAGAGCAGGCAAATCAAGTGCCGTGCAGGGTTTGAGGCGAATCCGCTCAAGCCATTCGGCGAAAAACGACCCGCCATAAACTATGATCACCAGGACCAGAACGGCAAGGAGAAAAAGCACAGGGTAAAGCAACGAGGAAGATACCAGGTAGATAAATGTTTTCAGCAAAGCACCCATTTCCACCATTTAGCTTCTCCTTATTTTTCGTAGCGTGATTCCCCAACCCGCCGCGAATGCAGCGGCCGCCGCCGTCGCCAGCAAACCCAGCCCGCCGGTTTCATGGACAGGTATGGCTTTACGGGCCGCCAGGCTGTACACACTGTTCAGTTCCGCGAATTGAGGAGCTACGGAAACGGAAGCGATGAGAAATGCTGCCATTAATATCATGGCCCAACCCAGAAAAGCCTCGGGCGATGTCCCTGCATGTTTGCTGTAAGGATACACCAGTGCCATGGTAAGAAAGCTGATCAAAACAAAAGCCGAATATAATCCGGCCGCCACCGCCCTTCCATGTTCCGGGAAAAGCGACATTGCGAAAGCAGTGGTGAACATGATCACGGCGGCGCAAACCGGGCAGGGCAGAATCAAAAGGAGCCACGCCCGGCTCGGGGCTGGAAACGGGCTGTGCTGCCTCAACAGCAATACCCCCCAGGCGACCATAAGTAGAGCCAGGGCGATATGAATCATCATTCCCGACTGCAGAAAAGTTTGAATCGCCGCCAGGTGTCGAACAGGGTCGAGGTGCTCCATCAACAGGCCGGCCATGGCGAACACCATAGCGTATACCATCACGAACAGCAGCAAAGCCCTGGACTTCAGCCCCGCCCGCTTCGATCTTGCCATTACGTAGCAAAGCCCTATGCCGCTTTTGACTGCGAACACTCCGATACTGAACAAGACTCCCAACACGAGACTTTTATAAAGCAACTACATCCTCCTTTTTAATCCGCATACAAACAATCCCACCATTGCAGCCACGAACAAAGATGCAGCCCATTGAACTCCTGACGAGGTTAAAGTAGAGGTTTCATCCCTGCTATCCATATCTTCCATCTTGTAGCCCTCCACCGGCGGGGTCTCTTTCTCCATGGGTGATTGATCGGAACTGGACGGGTTCCCTTCATCACCTCCCGGAGCCGAATCCAGGCGTTCAAGCAGTTTGCTTCTCTCCACGGTCTGCCGGTCGAGGGTTTCGGCTCCGGCCTGCTCCACTGCCAGTTTAAACTCCTCCACCATTTCCAGCGAGAGAGCCCCAGGCAGCGAAATGATGTTCGCCACCATCTGGTTGAGCATGGGATTGTTGCATGTATGATCGCAGCAGGCCACACCCTTCTCGATCACATTTACGGCATATTCGGCTGAAAGTTTGCGGACGGTCTCCTCCTCAGCCTGCCAGTATCCTTTGCGTACAGCTTCCAGCATACGCGCCGTCAGGGACTGGTAGGCCCAGGGATTCTGCTCGTTGAAAAACCGGGACAGGCCCATTTCATACTTGTCTTCCACATAAACTTCAAACACCTGCCGCCATTTGGACGAATCGACCACGTCTTTCACCGTAACCTGCCAGCCCCACATATTCTCTACGAACCCGGACATCTCCCTGGCGCCTGCATAACCTTCCTCCTTCATCCCTTCGATCCATCCGGGATTGAGATAACGTGTCCGCAGCTCTCTGCCCAGGGTGGCCGCCAGGGGCTCCACAAGCCCCCGGCCCGGGCTGCGCTGCAGAGATACAAAAACATCCGGGGCCTTACCCGACTCCTTTTCCACGGCCATGGAAAGCCCCCCCAGGTACTGGAACATATCGTCGTTGTCCATCGTGGAATAAAGGTTGGAAGAGATACTGTGAACAGTGGCGTCCACCGCCCGGAGGTGCCGCCGGTAAACGGGGGTAAGCCGTTCGCCCCAGATCTCACTGGAATAACCGAAGGAAACCGTATTGATAAAACCCTCTTCAGCAACGGTCTCGTCGTTTTCCCACAGGCCACTCGCGCCGGTCATGTCAGAAACCTTGGTTCCGTAGGCTCCGGGCCTGGCACTGAAAAGACGAATCAGAGAGAGTTTGCGGGCCTCTTCAGGAGAGTATCCTTCGGCGGTAAGCTCTTTTTCCGCCCTCATGGAATGCTCCCGGATGAAATTATCCAGATCGGTCAAAGTTGCAGCTTCCTTCACCGCCTTATCAAGCAGCAACGCCGCGGATGGAAAAGTATCCCTGAAAAGCCCGGACATCTGGAGCAGCACATCGATCCTGGGCCGGTTCAGCTGAGATGCCGGAATCGGCCTCACCCCGGAAACCTTATCTCTTTTGTCCCAGACAGGTCTCATGCCCATGAGGTAAAGAGCTGTAGCGATGTTAATGCCTTCATCCCGAATAGTTTCAATGGACCAGAGAATCAAGCCGACCTGGGACGGATAGGCGCCCTCGTGCCGCGACTGGTATGCTTCTATGATCTCTTTGCCGGCCCTTTTGCCTGCTGCCCAGGCCTCCTTTGAAGGCACCCTGGCAGGATCAAAGCCATAAAAATTCCTCCCGGTGGGCAGGCTTTCAGGATTTCTAACCGGATCGTTTCCCGGTGCAGGCGCGATATATCCTCCCCGCAGCCCGCGAATGAGGCTTTTCATTTCTGAAGGCCCGCAGGCCTTAAGCTTCTCCTCGTAATA
>CAYXDR010000043.1:0-12636 GCA_964463515.1 uncultured Desulfobacteraceae bacterium
TGGCAAGAAATTCCCTCCCGAGCTCTTTTTCGTCTTCTATTGACAGGGCCCGGGCCGAAGGCAGCTTGCAGCAGATGATACTTGCGGCTAAGAGGAGGAGTAACGCAAACTTACAGATCAGGGGACCAGGGCGCAGCGCTTTCGGTTTCCGATGGAATCCTGGGGGCGTCTGACCATAACCCTTCGATATCATAGAATTCTCTGAATGGTTCATAAAAAACATGTATTACGATATCTCCATAATCCAGCAGAATCCAGTTGCCGTCAGCCTCCCCTTCGACTCCAATGGGCTTTATTCCGTGCTCCTTGAGGCGCCGTTGGAGGTGTCGGGATATCGCTTGAACCTGTCGCGTAGAGCGTCCGGCGGCAACGAGGAAGTAATCGGTGATCGAAGTAATTTCGGCGACCCGGAAAAGCACGGGGTTAACAGCCTTTCGTTCCTCTACAAGTCTAAGGCATAGGCGCGCCTTTTCAAGCACCGCGTTCATTCAAATACAATCTCCTTTGTAATATATAATGTCTGACCGGCTCGGGTACAAGGTATCGTATGGATTTTCCATCTTTCACGAGGCTTCTGATTTCAGTGCCTGAAATGTCTATCAATGTGGTCCGGACTCGGGTCACTAGCCGGCTGTCCCTATATTCATGTGCATTTTCAGGGGCTGTTACATTTACCTTCAGCCGTTCAGTAAGAGCCCTGAACTCCTCTTCCCGGTTTTGGTTGCGGCTGAAGACTGCGGGGCAAGCCAGTTCGAAAAGCCTTTGGTAACGGTGCCAGGATTCTATTTCAAGGAAAGCATCCATGCCCAGCAGAAAAAAGAAATCCGCATCCGGGCCGGTTTCGCTTCGAAGGTTCTCGAGAGTGTCGACGGAAAAAGACGGCCCGGAACGTCTAGCCTCAATATCAAGCACCTTTATAAGCTCATTGTCTTCTACTGCCAGGCGTGTCATGTTCAGCCTGTCCCGGAAGGGGGTCAATCCAGAGCGCATTTTGTGCGGCGGGCGGGCGGCGGGTATCAGCAGTACGAGATCCAGGTGGATAAGGTCGGATGCTTCTTCTACACTGCGAAGGTGACCCAGGTGTATCGGATCGAAGGTCCCTCCGAAGATGCCGATTCTACCATGCATATCCCGCGAAAAATGGAAGCGGGAAGTTTCGGCTTTCGCATTCGGTTTCATCTTTGAATACGTTCCGAGTCGCCGGGGGGCAAATGCCCGGCAAGCAGACCTCTGAGCTTATCAAGCCCTTCACCAGTCCTCGCTGACACAGCGGTCGCGGGGATTCCTTTCCGGGCGAAAGCTTCACGCGAGGCGCAGAAGATCTCCCCTGAACCGGAGGGCAGCAGGTCGATTTTGTTCAAAACAACAACATAAGGTTTAGCCGCAAGAAGAGGGTCGTACCCTTCAATTTCCGCCCTGAGTACGCTGAAATCCTCCAAAGGATCAGCCGTTGCATCGGGTGATATATCGACCACGTGCATCAAGAGAGAGGTACGTTCTATGTGCCTGAGAAACCGGCGGCCAAGGCCGCGACCCTCGCCCGCGCCTTCAATCAATCCGGGAATATCTGCCAGGATTACCCTCCTCCCGCCTTCCAGTATAGTTATACCCAAATTGGGAGTCAGTGTGGTGAATGGGTAGCCGCCTATCTTCGGGTCGGCCGTGGTTAATCGGGAGAGCAGAGAAGATTTTCCAGCGTTGGGTAAACCTACTATCCCTATATCGGCGATTGATTTGAGCGTAAGATTGAACGATCGCTCCTGGCCTGGGGTTCCCGGCTGAGCGAAGCGGGGTGTACGGTTTTTCGGCCCTGCAAAGTGTCTGTTGCCTTTTCCGCCTTTACCCCCGGCAAGCAGCAATATCCTGTCGCCATCATTGAGGAGATCCGCGACGATTTTTCCCGTATCGGCCTCTGTCACCACGGTACCCAAGGGTGCTGTCAGTGTAAGGCCTTTTCCTTTTCGACCTGTTTGTTCACGGCCTTTTCCAGGACGACCGTTTTCGGCACGCATACGGCTTCGTCTTTTATAGTCGGCCAGGGAAAGGAGCCTGGCTGAAGCCTCGATGTAAACACCGCCCCCGTCCCCGCCGTCCCCGCCGTCAGGGCCGCCTCTGGGGATAAATCTTTCGCGCCTGAAGCTGACGCAACCGCTGCCCCCGTCTCCGGAGCGTACCGAAATGGTGGCTTCATCGACAAAGCTCATATGAGCTGCTCGCGAGATAAGGGGCGGGAGTGTTTCACTGAGCCAGGACGCTGACCTTCTTGCGGTTTTTTCCCAATCGCTCGAATGCTACGACCCCGTCTGTCAAAGCGAAAATAGTGTAGTCTTTTCCGAGCCCCACATTTGTGCCAGGATGAAGTTTTGTCCCCTTCTGCCTGACCAGAATGTTGCCGGCGCGGACCTTTTGCCCGGAGTAACGCTTGACTCCATATCTCTGCCCGGCACTGTCCCTTCCGTTTCGTGAGCTTCCGCCTGCCTTTTTATGCGCCATTCTAAAATATCTCTCCGTGTTTTATTCAACCGGGTTCCTGCACCGTATTAACCTGTCTTCAGGCATCAATGCTCTGAATCCGGACCTGAGTAAAAGGCTGCCTATGTCCTCGTTTCCGGCGGAATCCCTTGCGGCGTTTATACTTGAAAACGGTAATCTTTTTTTCCTTAGCCTGGCGGGTGATTACAGCCGATACCCTGGTGTTTTCCACTGTCGGGCGGCCCAGGTTGACGGAATCACCGTCCCCGGTAAGCAATACCTGATCGAAAGTAACCGTATCCCCGACTGCGCCGGAAATTTTTTCCATTCTAAGGTTATCCCCGGGTGTCACTCGCTGTTGCTTGCCCCCGCTTTTAATGACCGCATACATAGCCTGATCTCCCTCTTGGGTAGAAATAAAACAAGCTTTATATACAATTTGTCAAAAGTAGTCAAGTCAAAAAATTAAAAGCGCTGGAACCGGAAGTCATTTGACATGCAGGAACGATTTACGTAGGATCACCGGGCGGCGTCGGTATAGGTCGTTTTTCAGGCAGCGATTCAGGATCCCGAATGGCTAAGGGCTGACAGCTGACCGCTAGTGGCTGATAGTTTCGGATTGCCGCCTTGGCAGGGGCTTTGCTGTGGAGGGAGGTCGATGGACGCTGGTTTTTATAATCAATCGGGGTAAAAGGCGATGAGGGAAGATATTTTTCTGGGAAACGGGGCGATTGCGCTTGGGCTCCTGGAGGCTGGATGCCGGGTGCTGTCATCTTATCCCGGCACTCCCAGCAGTGAGATCGTGCCCGAGGCGGTGAGGCTTGCGAAAGCCGACGGCGTGGAAATTTATGTGGAGTGGTCGATAAATGAAAAAGTGGCCCTGGATACGGCTTTTGCATCTGCGATTACCGGCAAACGCGCCGCCTGCGTGATGAAGCAGGTGGGCCTTAATGTTGCTGCCGATTCCCTCATGAGCTCAGCATATCTGGGAACCGTCGGAGGCTTGGTGATCGTATCCTGTGATGACCCCGGACCCCATTCATCTCAAACCGAACAGGACAGCCGCATGATGGCGAGGCTGGCCAAGATTCCGGTTTTCGACCCTTGCCACCCGCGGGAGGCCAGGGAGATGATCAAGGCTGCATTCGATGTCTCGGAACGCTTCAGTGTACCGGTGATGGTGAGGCCGGCGATTCGTGTGTGCCATGCGAGGCAGAATATTCGGTGGGACAGGCTGGAGTCTTCCTGGACCAGGGCGGATTTCAAAAAAGACCCAAAAAGATGGGCTGCCACCCCTCGTTTCAGGTATGCTCTTCACCTGGAGCTGAACCAAAAACTGCAGGATATTGGTCGGGGTTTCGAAACAGAGGGTGTTTTCAATTCACACAACCTCGCACCGGAAGAACACTATGCTCTTGGAATAATAGCCGGCGGCGTACCATATTCGGTGGCCTGCGACATTCTGGCCGAAGAGGGGCGTAGAGACATCCCGCTGCTTAAAATAGGAACGCCTTATCCTTTTCCCGAACTCCTCGCCTCCGAGATGCTGCATGCGTGTGAGAGAGTTCTTGTGTTGGAAGAGACCGATTGCGTGATTGAATATTTTCTCGGAAACAATGAAAAGGTAATGGGCCGCATCTCAGGCCATGTACCGTGCGCAGGTGAACTTGTTCCGGAAAGGATCCATGAGGTAATTGACCGTGCCTGTCTGGAGTCTCAAATTCCCGGTCTGCAGAGAGTTGACAGGGAGCTTCAGCCCCCGGAGCTGGACTTGCCCACTGGAAAACCCACTCTCTGTCCCGGCTGCCCTCATCGCGCCTCATTTTTCGCCATTCGTAAATCCATGCCCAAAGCTGTATACACCTCGGACATCGGTTGCTACACTCTTGGTTTGAACCTGGGCGCCGTGGATACGGTTTTAGATATGGGTGCCGGAATCACGATGGCCTCCGGCATGTATCAAGCATTCCACCAGGACGGAGTGGACAGGCCGGTGGTGGCTACGATAGGAGATTCAACCTTCTTCCATTCGGGCTCCTCGGGATTGTTGAACGCCGTCTACAACGGTGCCCGCTTCGTGCTGGTCGTTCTGGACAACCGGGTGACTGCGATGACGGGTATGCAGCCCACCGCTGCCAGCGGGATTCGGGCCGATGGAAGCCTCGGCCGTAGCATATCGCTTGAACGGGTGATTAAAGGCTGCGGAGTTGATTTCATCGAAGTGGTAGACCCATACGATATCGAGGCGATGACGGAGGTGATGGGCCGGGCCAAGGCTTATGCCTACGGGGAACCTGGAGGAGTTGCGGCCGTGATTGCAAGGCATCCCTGTGTTCTTCACGAAAAAAACGTCAGCCCGGGCGATGAAAAGCGTTTTGTCGTTACCGACGACTGCCTCGGATGCCGCTTTTGCCTCGAACGCTTCGAATGCCCCGCGCTGTTTGAAGCCGGGCCGGAAGGGCGTGTTTCCATCGACCAGGGCCTTTGCAACGGCTGCGGTGTGTGTGTACAGGTGTGTCCTGAAGGGGCCATAGTAGAGTGGAATACTGACGATAGACATCCGGGAGATTTATGAAGCCTCTGAACATCGTTGTTTGTGGTCTGGGGGGCCAGGGCATCCTATTTGTTACCAGGATTCTCAGCCGGCTTGCTTTGGATTCGGGATACCAGGTGATAGGCGCCGAAACTCACGGGATGGCCCAGAGAGGCGGCTCGGTGATCAGTCACTTGAGGCTTGGCGATGTGCGTGGAACCATGGTCAGGCGGGGCACTGCAGCAATGCTGATTTCGCTGGATGGAAGCGAGGCTTATCGAAACTTAGGTTTTCTTGCCGATGGAGGCAGGCTTTACGTAAATGCCGCGGAGCCCTTTCCTGTCGAAAAGGCGAAGAAATACCTGGATACCAGAGAAATTTCGGTGGGGAAAATACCTGCCGGCCAGATCGCGCTGAAGTCGGGGGCACCCCGTTTTGCCAACCTGGTTTTACTTGGTTTTTTTGCGGCCTTTGAAGAAATACCCTTCAGCCTTGAAGGTTTGAGGGGAGCCGTTTCGGTGGTCAGCCCAGCGCGATTCAGGGAAGAGAATATGAAAATGTTCGAGCTGGGAGCGGGCTATGGCCCAGCTTACAGTAAATAGCTGAAAAATTACCCCGCCGGCTCAGCGTTTTCTTCTCAGGATGCCGTAATTATATGTGATAACGAAATTTTTCCCAGAATTCCTTGTTGTTTTCCTGCCAGTCTGTCCCGAATTTTTTTTCAAAGAAACCTGCAAGGCGGTCGTACCATCGCCACCAGGGATTTTTCCCCTGTTGCTCTGCTTCGACGATGTCTTCGAGGTAGGTGGCGATATTCACCATCTCGTCTTTGGGTACATATGAAGATGCACCTTGCTGGAAGGACTTTACGACATTGTCGGGGCTCACAGCGTGTGCAGTCAGCATTACGGTGGAGATTCCCCTGTTGGTCGTAAATTCGAGCAATCGGTAGCCGTCGACTCCCATTATATCAAGGATCGCGAAATCGTAATTGTGCGTTTCGATCAATTCTTTGGCCTGGTCGAATGTGGACGCGCTTTCGATTTCGCACATGGAAAGTAATTCTTCCAGGGTTTCAAGCACATCCTGTTCATCATCCACGACCAATATCTTTTTGCCGTTCAACAGATTTTTTTCACTCATTCGCGCATCTCCTTTACCATTATACTACCCCTGGAACAACCGCACCGGGCATGGCCTGGTCTTTATTCAAATTTACTTCCAGGGAGGCCCCGAAACAAATTTTTTATCAGGAAGTCCGGGTGTTTATTCTGCAGCAGGGTTCTCCCGGGCTTTTCGGCGGTTGAGGCGCATCTTTTGCCAAATGCACAGACCGAAATAAACCGAGACGCCGATGGCCTTGATCGTTGCAGGACCTAGGGGCACATAGGCTTCGATCGTTGACGCCTTAAAGGTGGATGCCGCCACCAGAATAAGTATGAATCGTTCCAGCAGATTCAAACGCGTCACCAAGTGGCCCTGCAGGAACGACGCGAAAGCGAACATCGCGATCAAACCCGAGAAGAAGGTCCAGGCAATTCTGAAGGGGTCATTTATCCATATGGGACTCCCAGCCTCGGTCACTCCTTTTATCATAAGCAATTCGGTATTAAAAAGGAAGATGAACGGGAGTATCGCTGTTCTTAAATCGTAGGTGAAGCCCTGGATGCCCGTTCTGATCGGATCTGAACGGGCTATGGCTGCGCCGGCGTAAGCGGCAAGCCCAACGGGCGGGGTGTCGTCGGCCAGGATTCCGAAGTAGAAAACGAACAGATGGGCTGCGATCAACGGAAAAACGAGGCCTGCATCCGCCCCCAGCTGAATAATCACAGGAGCTGTGAGGGTGGCCATTATTATGTAATTAGCGGTTGTAGGCATTCCCATCCCAAGGAGCAGGCTGGTCATGGCGGTGAAGATCAGCATCAACACCACGTTGCCCATTGAAATGGTATCTATGAGAATTATGAACCGGCCCACCAGCCCGGTTATGGTTACGACCCCCACGATAATCCCGGCGGTGGCTGTGGCCACTCCCACCGAAATCATGTTTCTGGCACCCTGGATGAGCCCGTTTTTGACATCGTCGATTCCCGTGAAGAAGGCCTTGATAACGGATTTTTTGAGATCGAAGGCCGTATCCAGAGTGCCTGCCCTTCGTTCGACTCCGGCTTTCAGAAACACTGTCACCGGCCTCTGTAAAAGCATTATCACTACCAGAGACTCTATTGCCAGAAGAGCGGATGTGATGGGGCTCCTGCGCATGATGACGAGGTATACGATCAAAACCCCCAGAGGAATAAGGAAGTGGCAGCCTCGAATGAAGGTTCTGAAAAACAGTGGCAGCTCTTTGCGGGGAAGGGCCTTTATTCCCAGTTTCAATGCTTCTATGTGGACGACATAGAACAGTGCAAAGTAGGAAATGATCGCAGGCAGGAGTGCAGCGCGAACGACATCCAGGTAGGCCACTCCGAGGATTTCCGCCATTATAAAAGCAGCGGCACCCATTATCGGGGGCATCAGCTGGCCGTTGGTCGAGGCGGCTACTTCCACGGCGGCGGCCTTGTAGCCAGGAAGGCCCACCTTTTTCATCAAAGGGATGGTAAAAGTGCCGGTCGTAACCGTGTTCGCAATAGAAGAGCCTGAAACCAATCCTGTGAGCCCGGAGGCCATGACCGATGCCTTGGCTGGTCCTCCGCGGAATGTGCCAAGAGCGGAAAAAGCTATGTCGATAAAATATTTGCCACCCCCGGCTTTATCGAGCAACGCACCGAAAAGGACGAACAAAAAAACGAAATCCGTCGATACCCCGAGGGGAACGCCGAATATTCCGGTTGTCGTAAGATACATGTCGCTGATGATGAAATCGAGGGAAACCCCTCCGTGTCTTAAGATTTCAGGCAGGTAAGGGCCGGAGATCGTGTAAGCCAGGAAGACCGCTGCGAGGATCGCGAGTGCAGGACCCAGGGCCCGCCTGGCCCCTTCAAGAAGAAGGATGATGAGTGCAGAACCCATGATTATGTCTACAAGGCTGGGTATCCCCTGGCGCCAAACAAGCTGGTCGAAATCCCACCAGATGAAAAGCGCGGCCACTGCGGATGCTGCCGCCAGCAGCAGGTCAAGGACCGGGATCCGCCGAATTATGGAGCGCTTGCCGATGAAGGGGAAAACGGTCCGAAGCCACCTGATCCAGAAAGGGGGATCGTGCGGGTCATAAGACGGAAAAAGCAAAAACGCGAGGAAAAGTGCAAATGCCAGGTGCCAGGCCCGTGCCACATGGGAGTCGATCGGTTTAAAGGCGATTCCAATCTGGTACAACGACCAGGCTGTACACAGCACGGCTATGGCCAGCCGTGTGAATCGGCTGTCGGGCTTTCGTCTGCCCGATTCGGCCTTATCCACGATATCGTTAACAGAATTGGCGCCTGGAGGGGGTGATTGACCCTGTTCCTTTTTGGGGGAATTTTGAACGGTTCGGCTCATTGAATATTTTCCAGGAAGCACGGCTGCCCGTGGCCCGAGCACAAGTTATGACAGGGTCCAACCGCCTCGTCGTGTTTATAACATTGAGGCGGTTGGCATCGCTTTATCAACGAAAATGTGAAGGAGTTGGATCTCTCCTTCACATTAATTGATTACATCCAGCCCTTTTCCTTGTAATATTTGACAGCTCCAGGGTGGAAAGGAGCCGAGAGCCCTTCAAGCATTTTTTTAGGCTCGAGGTGGCGGAAAGCCGCATGGGAGGCTTTGAGCTGGTCCAGATTGTCAAAGACCGTTTTGACCATGTCGTATACGACCTTTTCCGGAACTTTTTCATGAGAGACCACCGTTGCGGTGACCGCGTAGGTGGGAACGTCGTAGTCTACACCCTTGTAGGTGCCTGCCGGTATTTTCGTGTAGACGTAGTAAGGTTTTTCCTCCGCAAGGGCTTTGATCTCGGGATGATCGAGCGGGACCATGACAAGGTCGACTGACTGTGCCGGTTCTTCGATGGCGGCGCTCGGGTTTCCGACAGTATAGAAAAAGGCGTCTATCTTGCGGTCGACGAGTGCCCTGGAGGCTTCGTGCTGCTGCAGACCTTCTGCGTTGATGTCTTTGTCTTTATCGATACCGTAAATCTCAAGCACTTCCTCTGCGTTGCCACGCTGGCCTGAGCCGGGGTTTCCGATATTTACGCGCTTGCCCTTTATGTCTTCAACTTTCTTGATGCCCGTGTCCTCGCGGGTTACCAACATTACCGTTTCCGGGTGCATGCTGAAGACGCTGCGCAGGTTTTTCACGGGTTTGCCTTCCCAGTCGCCTACACCCTTGAATGCCTTAAAGTTGATGTTAGACTGTGCCACGCCGAATTCAAAGGTTTCCTTGATCATTGCATTGATGTTGAATACCGACCCTCCGGTGGGCCTTCCGATGTAATTGTAGGAATCTCCCATTTTCTTGTTCATCAGGTTGCTGATCTGGAGAGCCACCTGATAATAGACCCCTACGATGGAGGCTCCGCCGAAGAGCACGTCGGTTTTAGCGATGGCGTGCGGAGCTGATACCAGGAGACCGACTGCCACTGCGGCCACGATGAAAAGCTTTCTCCACTGCATAACTTTCCCTCCTTTTGGGATTTAGGTTGGTATTATATGGTTCGAGCCTTCTACATCCTGCCTGGTGAAAAGCAGCAAAAACCCGCTGGAGAAGCCGGGGGAAAACGAGCGGAATCTGAATGCCGGGCCCGGCTTTGAGTTTGAAATTTCCATGAAGAACCCCGTCGATTCCAACAAAGTATAGGCACTTCACCAATTGGTGTCAACCCTGATCCAACATCAGGATGCCATCTGCAGTATCGCTCTCGGTGCCTTTCCGGAAAATCAGGTTTTATGTGTGTGACACCGGGAAGGGCGGCCTGAAGATTTTGAGCCCTCTCCCCATGTGACCGGATGCAGGCAGGGAAGGTTTTCAGGTCGCTCGCCGGCAGGCGTTTCAGGTTGACATCGAAAAGATATGTTTTTTATAATCTTACTAATATTTTAATTCGAAAACAATGCCGGAATGCCTGAAATAGCTTTCCGGCGCTTGGCCGGGACTGCATCGAGATGTCTCGACGAACACTAAATCGGAGGATGGCATGAAAGCTTTACTTATACACCCGGAATTTCCTGCGACGTTCTGGAGCTTTAAGCACGCGTTGTCCTTTATCGGCAAGAAGGCGGCTTATCCCCCACTGGGCCTTCTTACGATGGCTGCGATGCTTCCTGCTGAATGGGAAAAAAGACTTGCGGATTTGAATGCCGGAAGTTTGAAGGAAAGCGACCTTATATGGGCTGACATTGCATTTATCAGCGGAATGTTTGTACAGAGGGAGTCGGCGGCCGCACTTATTTCCAGATGCAAGAATGCGGGCGTCAAGGTCGTTGCGGGAGGGCCGCTTTTCACCAGTGAATATAAGCGCTTTCCCGATGTCGATCATTTCGTTCTGAATGAAGCCGAGATAACTCTCCCCCGTTTTCTTGCCGATCTGGAGGCGGGATGTCCCGGCCGGTTCTACCAGACGGAAAAATTCGCGGACATGACCTCGACACCGCCGCCTCTGTGGGAGCTGGTAGACATGAAACGTTACGCCGCTATGAGCGTCCAGTTTTCCAGGGGCTGTCCGTACGACTGCGATTTCTGCAACGTAACCGCCTTGTTCGGGAAGCGCACGAGGATCAAGAAGGCTGATCAGATCATCCGTGAACTCGATATATTATATTCACTTGGATGGCGGGGACAGGTTTTTTTCGTCGACGACAATTTCATCGGAAACCGGCGTTACCTGACCGGCAGCCTGCTTCCTGAACTGATCCAATGGAGGAAGGGTAAAAAGGGTGTGCCTTTCAATACCGAGGCTTCAATCAACCTGGCCGATGACGCTCACCTAATGAGCATGATGGTGGATGCCGGCTTCGATGCCGTTTTTATCGGAATCGAAACACCGGATGAGGGCAGCCTCGCCGAGTGCAACAAGAAACAGAACACGAACAGGGATTTGCTGGAAAGCGTCAGGTGTATACAAAGGGCCGGTCTGCAGGTCCAGGGAGGGTTTATAGTTGGTTTCGACAACGATACGCCTTCCATATTCCAGAGGCAGATAGAATTCATACAGAAGAGCGGGATCGTGACTGCGATGGTGGGTCTGCTGCAGGCGCCTCCCGGCACCCGGCTCTACGAACGCCTGAAACGGGAATGCCGGTTGTTGGGGCCCATGTCCGGGAACAACGATGGAAGCACGAACATCGTTCCCCTGATGGGCCTCAGTACACTCAGGGAAGGTTACCGGACGATAACATCCAGCATCTATGCGCCCGGTAATTACTATCGCCGCATCAAGACCTTTTTGTCGGAATACCAAAGCCCAAAGGCAAAAATAAGCATCGGAATGGAACGGATTTTTGCCTTCCTTCGCTCGGGTTTTCGGCTCGGGATCCTGGGAAGGGAGAGGTTTCAGTACTGGGACCTTTTGTTATGGACACTGCTGCACCGACCGAATCATTTTTCCATTGCGGTGACCCTGGCCATTTATGGTCACCATTTCAGGAGGGTTTCAGAGGCCGGTCGATGACGAATCTTTCAATACCCCAGGGTCTTCTTCTGTTTCTCCAGAGGGATTGGTGTAAGCGTCATTCAAAATTTGTATCAATCGTTTTGTGTCGTCTTCCACTTCCGCCATGCGGGTGACTGCTTTCTTTCCCCAGCCTGCCGGCCGGCTGTTGAAAAGGCTTCTCCACCACCTGCTGTTTGTTTTGAACGCCCTTTGATAACGGCTTCGAAGCCCGGGGTCCGAAATTTCGGCAAGCATTTTTCTGGATACGCGCTGTGCGGCCCAGCCCCTCAACCTGAAATGTATGTAACCTGCTGCAAGAAGCAGGACACCTGCAACGGGCAGTGATATTTCCGGCCGTTCAAATATCGCTCCAAGGGAAGAAAAAGCATGGGACAGGCCAACGGAAATGTCCTGGAATATCAAAACAGCCACAGCAACCGCAAGGATTCCGACGGCGCTACCTTCGGTCATCAAAACCAGCCTGCGCCACTTGGTAATGAACCGTGATATTTTGGGAACAGCTTCATCCCTGAGAATACGGGATGTTTGTTCAAGCATCCCCACTATCCGATATGCGCGTTCGACTCCCACCTGTTCTATCCGGGCGTGTATTTCAGCCAAATCAGAATCCCTCTTTCGTTCGAAACGCTCTCTGAGGATTTCATGCTCAGCAGGAAATGGATGTGAGGGGCTGAAAACGGTGTAGGTTTTGCCGGCGGTCAACCCGTACTGAGCCAGGGACCTATGCCAGGCGGCCACGACTTCTTCGGGGTTATCATCATGGGCGGTTGCGTCAATTTGATTTAGGATATAGAGGAATTTGTTGGAATCATTGCGGAAAATTGTCCCTTTGACCAAGTGGTCGAGAGTGTTCTGCATTGATCCGGCCTCGGGATGCCGCGCGTCGAAAAATACAAGCACCAGGTCTGAAAGATCTATGATGTTATCGGTGATTCTCAATGTGGAGGTCCGCTGGGCATCGGCGTCGAATCCCGGGGAGTCGATCAGGATTTTGCCACGGACTTTCTGACTAGGGCAGGCTTTGAGTTGAAGATAGGCGTCG
>CAYXDR010000044.1:0-12451 GCA_964463515.1 uncultured Desulfobacteraceae bacterium
GGGCACACCGATTCCCGAAACAGAGGTCCGTATCACTGATGAAGGAGAAATAATCTGCCGGAGTCCTTCCGTGTTTCATGGTTACTACAAAAACGAGGAGGCCACCCGAAAGACCCTGGTCGATGGATGGCTTTATTCCGGCGACAGGGGGTTTATCGACGAAGACGGACACCTTGTGGTTTTCGATCGGTCGAAAGATGTCATGACACTGAGTGATGGCAGACCCTTTTCACCGCAGTACCTGGAAACACGCCTTAAATTCAGCCCCTTCATTCAAGAGGCATGGGTGATCGGGGACAAGCGGGATTATGTATGTGCGGTGATGTGCATCGATTATTCCGTTGTCGGAAAATGGGCTGATGAGCGCAAGCTCAATTATACCAGCTACCATGAACTGTCCCAGAAGGCCGAGGTCTACGACCTGGTTCAGAAGCAGATCGAAGAGGCCAACAGGGATCTGCCTGAACCTGCCAGGATTTATCGGTTTGTGAACCTCTACAAGGTTTTTGATGCTGACGACGAAGAACTGACCCGGACCAGTAAACTGCGCAGAGCTTTCGTCGAAACTCGGTACAAGGATATTGTGGATGCCCTTTATTCAGATTCCGGTTCCGTCCATATGGATACCACGATAACCTACGAAGACGGCCGGGAGCAGCGGATAAAAACAGATCTTGGGATTCGAAAGATACAGCTTTGAGGTTTTGCCCGGGACCGGGCGAAAAACGTGCCGGAGGGATGATATGGAATTGTTTATGATGGCCTTGACTACCGGTTTGATGGTTGGGGGTATCTACGCCCTGGTTGCCCTTGGTTGGGTTCTTATCTATAAATGTTCCGGGGTTTTGAACCTGGCCATGGGGGAATTGACTATCATCGGTGCGTACGTGACGCTTACCTTCTATCAATGGGGTGTCCCGTTCATCCTCTCGGTTTTCTTCACCCTGCTGGTCGGTATCGTGCTGGGGATATTGACAGAACGGATCTTTCTCGACAAATTGATAGGCGAGCCCATCCTCGCGGTTATCATGGTCACGGTGGGCCTGTCGTTTTTTTTCAAGGGCCTGGTTCAGTTCATATGGGCAACCGATACCCGCGTATTTCAACCCCCGGTTTTTCCTATAAAACCCATCACGGTTGGGATTTTGAGAATTTCCCCGGTCTATCTATGGTCCTTCATCCTGGCTCTGGTGCTTTTGGTGGTCTTCATGTGCTTTTTCAAGTACACCAGATGGGGTCTTTCCATGCAGGCGACCGCCGATGATGAAACCGCCGCCTTGTCGCTGGGGGTGAGCGCCCGGTTCGTTTATGCCGCGGCATGGGCCATAGCTTTCATGAGCGCCGGGGTCGGCGGAGCCCTTCTGGGTAACATAAACGGTATCAATGTCTCAGTTGGTTATTTGGGGTTGCTCGTACTTCCGGCAGTTGTACTGGGCGGGCTTAATTCGGTTCCCGGTGCTATCGTTGGAGGCATCGTGATAGGGCTTTTGCAGAATCTTGCCGGCACCTACCTGGACAAATACTTTCCGGGAGGCGTCAAGGAGATCGTGCCCTTTGCGTTCATGGCTGTTTTCCTTCTGTTCAAACCGTACGGTTTGTGGGGCTGGGAGAAAATCGAACGGGTGTAGGACAGAATCGGCTGGTTTAATTTCGTCATCTGAAACAACGGGTTCGAGGTGGGTCTATGTCCAGAGTATGGCTGCCTTGCGGCGATTATCACGAGAATTATGAAAAGGATCAGGGCTGGTGGCAAACCAAGTTCGTGAAGGGCAAAATGATCCTTCTTTTGCTTGTCGCGTTCGTGGGTATCCCCTTGGGTGTGCCTGAATACTGGGTGGGCGTCGGGACCATGGTTGGTTATACGGCGATGGGGGCGTTGGGTGTTCAGTTGCTGATCGGCTACGCCGGCCTTGTAACGCTCGGACACGCGGCGTTTATAGCGGTGGGTGCCTACACAAGCACGATGCTGGTGCTTCAGTTTCCTTGGCCCCAACTGTTTTTGGACTGGGGCTTGGCCTACCCCATAAGTGTTCTTGCCGCGGGAGTGATGGGTGGATTGTGGTGTGTTCTTTTCGGGCTTCCCTCGGCCAAGGTCAAGGGCTTTTACTTGATTTTGACCACAATGGCGGCTCAGTTCATAACCGTGGATTTTATTCTGACCCAGTATGTCAGCCAGATAGGAGGAAGGGGGCAGGCGTTTTCCCTCCCCCCGGGAACCATAAAGGTAGGGCCGTGGGTGTTGGATACCGAAGTTCGGGTATACTATTTCATGGCCGCGATTCTGACCCTTATGATCATAGTCATTGCGAACCTGCTGCGATCAAAGCCCGGAAGAGCCTGGGTCGCTATACGCGATAACGATATCGCCGCCGAGGCCCTGGGAATCAACGTGGTTTGGTATAAGTTGCTGGCTTTTTTCGTGGCAGGGTTTCTTGCCGGGGTCGCGGGGGCTTTCTGGGTCAGCAATACAGCAGCGTTGAGCCCGGAGCATTTTCCCTGGTTTTTGTCTTTATGGCTGGTGGGCGTGATTTTGATCGGCGGGGTAGGCTCCATTCAGGGCGCGGTTTTCGGCTCGGTCTTCATGGTTGTGATCATGGAGCTTCTTCAGATGGCGATGATTCCCCTTGCGGATTATTTTCCCAAACTGCTTATGGATTTCGCCTATATCAAAGATATGGCCTTCGGTCTTGCTATATGTGCCTTTCTGATCTACGAGCCCAACGGGCTGGCTTATCGCTGGTGGCAGGGACGGAATTATTTCAATCTCTGGCCGTTTTCGTATTAGAGGGGGGGTGAAAGGAAGCCTTGATAGGGATGTGAAGGCAGGGAATCTGCAACGGGATAACAATGAAAAGGGGGAGAGCGATGAAGAGAAAAAGTCTAATTTTTATGGTTCTGGCGGCCGTTGTGTTTTTCTTCAGCAGTGCTGCCTTGTATGCAAAGGAAATAAAGATCGGTGGTATCATGGATACCACCGGGGGCACTTCCGATGTTGGAAAGGACTATGCCCTTGGTATGGTTGAGGCTTTCAAGTACATCAATGAACAGGGCGGGGTTAACGGTAAAAAGATCAAGTACACCTGGTTCGATTACGGATACCGGATTCCGGAGGCAATTACGAAATACAAGCTTTTGAAACGTATGGGGGTAATTGCCATCATGGGATGGGGAACAGGGGACACCGAAGCGCTTTCCGCCACAGTCAACAAGGACAAAATGCCCTATGTTTCCGCTTCCTACTCCGCGCATCTTACGGACCCGACAAAAACTCCCTACAACCTTTTCTTTTCTTCAGACTACTCGACCAACGCCCGTGCCGCCCTGACCGCATGGTTCGACAAAAAATGGCCTGAGCACGAGGATTACGGAAAGCGAAAACCGCGTATGGCGTGCGCCTATATGTTCGCATCCCCTTACTGCAGCGCACCCATAAAAGCCATCAAGGATCACGCCGAGCTGCTCGGGTTCGAAATAGGCGAAGACCAGGATGTTTCCCTTTTCGCACTGGATACCAAGAGCCAGATCATGGCCCTCAAGGAATTCAAACCTGACGTGGTATGGCACGGCAACACAACAATGTCGGTTTCGGCCACCATGAGGGATGCTTACGCCCTGGAGCTCGGTGCGGATTGGATCCTGAACAACTGGGGCTTCGATGAAAATCTGCCCAGGCTTGCCGGCGAAGCGGCTGAAGGAGCCATGGGAGCGACTCCATGCGCATTTTACGGCCAGGATTACAAAAATATGGACCCGGTGGTTGAATCAGCCAAGAAATTCAATCCTGGAGTCCCCCAGGAAAAACGTCTTATTCGCACCGTTCAGGCATGGGGAGACGCACTGCTCCTGTGGGAAGCGATGAAACGTGCGGATAAAGCCGGAGATTTGACCGGGCCCGGCATCATGAAAAAGGGTTTTGAAACGCTTGAAAATTACGACATAGGCCTCGGGGCCTCGCCGATTACTTTTACAGCCACGGACCACAGGCCGACCACCGGCTGCTTGATTCAGGAGTGGAAGAACGGGAAGTTCCAGGAAGTGGCGCGCATCGACCTCAAGGAACGGTGGCCGGAGAAGTGGGAAAAGGAATGGCTCGGCTGGTGATAACCGGGTCTTTACCCTTGGAGGCAGGACGTGGAGAAATCTGACGCCATTTTGAAGATTATGAATATCGAAGTGAAGTACCATGAGGTTATTCTGGTACTCAAGGGGGTTTCGATAGAGGTCCCCCGTGCCGGCATAGTCGCTCTTCTGGGTGCCAATGGCGCCGGCAAGAGCACGACGCTCAAGGCGATCTCCGGGCTCCTCAAAACCGAAGACGGCGAGGTGACCGACGGGGGCATCATGTACGAAGGCGAGTACATTCACCACGCCCACGCCGCAGACATCGCCAGGAAGGGCATCGTACAGGTTATCGAGGGGCGGCGGGTGTTTGAACATCTAACCGTCGAGGAGAACCTGAAGGTCGGGGCGCATCTGCGCAAGACCGGGACTGTGAAAGATAAATTGGGCCTTGTCTATCATTATTTTCCAAGGCTGCTGGAAAAAAGAAACGAGACCGCGGGATTTGTGAGCGGCGGCGAACAGCAGATGACGGTGGTGGGCAGAGCCTTGATGACCGAGCCAAAGCTGGTGCTGCTCGATGAGCCCTCGATGGGACTCGCACCGATGTTGATCCATGAAATATTCAACATCATAATGAAGCTCAACCAGGATCAGGGTATTTCCATCCTGTTGGTGGAGCAGAACGCGAAGCTTGCCTTGAATGTCGCCCCGTATGCGTATGTTATGGAAAACGGCAGGATCGTGATGGACGATTCCGCGGAAGTCCTACGGGAAAATGAAGATATAAAAGACTTTTACCTGGGCCTGGGAGAGAAGGGCAAAAAGAAGAGCTTCCGGGACGTCAAGCACTATAAGAGACGCAAGCGATGGCTTGCCTGATTCAACCCTTTGCTTCCGCCGGGGCCGTGTTCGCGGCTAGGCTTCCTGCAGATTACTGGATCCTGTAGCTGAGGCAACGGCGGTGCAACGAGAAGGAGGGTTTTTGTTATGAAGAATAAATTCGCGATTATGGTGGCGGTTGTTGTCATTGCGGTTTTTGCGGTTACCGGGTGCGTTACCGCCCAGAAAAAAGCGGAGTCCGGATTTCAAGACCCGGTCATCAGCCTGGAGATGATGGAGGTTCCGCAATATGACGGATACTGGTATTTTGCAGCCTCCGTGAAACCCACAAAAGGCGAAGCCGGAGACCGCGGCGCACCTCTTCCCATGAGTTTTCTGTTCAATATTCATAACCCCAATCCGTACCCTGTGCTGCTGGAAGGGATTCAGTTCACAGTGGCCTTGGATGATGAATTCGACGTTGTAACGGTAAATGCCCAGGACGAAAACTGGATTCCGGCCGGAAAAACCGACCAGGTGCGTGCCACTACCATGGTTACCGCCAGGTCGGTCCTTTTGAGTTTGATGGTCACGGGCGGTTTCAAGCTGAAGGATAAGGGCTGGTCCCCGTGGGACGCACTCGAACGTTGGTGGAAGGGTGTACCGGATTATTCCGTTCCTGTTACCGTGAAGGAAGGAGCTTTTTCGTTTGTATGTGACGGGCAGAGCAAGGTGCTCCCGTTCAAAGCGACCTTTCCATGATTTTATCGTAACCGTTGCCCTTTGCCCGTTCAACGGGCAAGGGGCTTTTTTTCGAGGGAAGATTATGGGACTCTATGACAACAACTTTTATACTGTGGCGGGCAGAAACGCTTTGTGCTACCGGGGCAGGGAAGCCTGGTTCGATGAACAGAACGGCTTTGCGGTGGGCTTTGACCGTTTTTTCGAACTTGCAGGATCCCTGGCCGGAGGACTCAGGAACTCCGGGGTGAACAAGGGAGATCGTATCGCAGTCCTCGGGAAAAACCGGTTTGAATTTTTTCTGGTGTTCGGTGCCGCGGCCGCCCTGGGCGCCGTGGTGGTCCCGATTAACTGGCGTCTTTCCCCCGACGAAATCGCCTTCAATATTACCGACGCGGGTTGCTCAGTATTGTTCATGGACGGTGAATTTTCGGAGATGGTCAAGGATTTGAAGCCGCAGCTGGAAACAAGTTGTCTTTATCTGGGTCTTGACGGGGAAATTGAGGGGTATAAATCTGTTCAATCGATTATGGCAGGTGATGGAATGTCGTTTGATGCCGCGGATGTGGCCATTGATGATGATTTTGTCATCATCCATACCGCCGCGGTGGCGGGGCGGCCGCGCGGCGCGGTACTCAGCCACGGAAACGTACTGCACGCAAATATGCATTTTTCGTATTTTTTCGGCTTGGGGCCGGACGATGTTCATCTGAGTGTGCTCCCGCTTTTTCACGTGGGAGGTTTGTTTATGGCTACGGCAGCTTTTCATGCCGGTGCGCTCAATGTCAATATGGCCAAGTTTGACGGGGCCCGAGCCGCCGAGCTCATCGAGAAAAAGAAAATTTCGTTCATGATGGATTTTACCCCCATGCTTTCAGGTATCCTCGACGAGCATGACAAATCCGGAAAAGACCTTTCTTCTCTGAGGGCGGTGACGGGGCTCGAAAGCCCTGAAACCATAGAGCGTTATCAGAATGTCACCGGCGGAACATTCTGGACCATGTATGGTCAAACGGAAACTTCGTGCCTTGCAACCTTCGGCAAATACGATCATAGGCCCGGCTCCGCCGGAAGACCGCTTCCTTTGGCTGATGTCCGCCTGTTCGATGATTATGACCGGGCGGTGCCCCAGGGCCAGGTGGGAGAGATCTGCATGCGTGGTCCCATGGTGTTCAAGGGGTACTGGAATCTTCCCGAAGACAATGCCAGGACTTTCCGCGAAGGTTGGCATCATACCGGAGACACCGGTCGTTTCGACGAGGATGGTTTCCTTTGGTATGCGGGGAGAAAGGCGGAAAAGGAATTGATCAAGCCGGGGGGTGAAAACGTTTACCCTGCCGAGGTGGAAAAGACCATACTCCTGCACCCGGCTGTGGAAGGAGTGGTCGTTTTCGGTGTGCCCGATGCCAAGTGGAAAGAAGGCATCAAGGCTGTTTGCCGGCTGAAAAATGGACACAGCCTTGCCGAAGGGGAGCTTATCGAATTTGTCGGCGGCCGCATAGCCAGGTACAAGAAACCTCAGTATGTTGAGTTCATTGAGAAATTTCCGGTCCTGGAAGACGGAACCATCGACCGTGTAGAGACCAAGCGCCGATACGGCGGGTCGTGAAAAACGCACGGAAATTGATGGGAGTCGTAAAGAGAAAAAACCACCATGCGCCTCGGGGTCGGGGAGCCATAGGGATCGGTATATCCGGTAATCATTTCGACCCCGATACCGACGCCGCCGACAAGGCGGATGACACCTTTTTCGGTGCCGTCAAGAATGTAAATCGGAGCTGCTGAAGTGGCGGAGGCGCAGACATCCAAGGCCGTTATATTCAGGACATGGGACTTAGGAGAGTCTGATCTGTTGGTGAGCTTTTTCACCCCGGACAAGGGCCGGCTCAAGGGTGTGGCGAAGGCCGCCCGCAAAAGCAGAAGAAGATTTGTCAACTGCCTTGATCATTTCTCCCTTGTGAGACTGGAATATGAACCCCGCAGAGCGAGCGAGCTTTTTTTGATTCATTCAGGGAAACTCGTGGAAGGATTTCCCTGCATCCGGAACGATTTCCAGGCTTTTTCCCTGGCAGGCTACTTTGTGGAGCTAACCGAGGCGCTTTTTGCCCAACAGGATCCTGCGCCAGAGGCTTTTGACCTCCTCGTGGCCACCCTGGCTTCACTGGAACACGGCGGCGGTCGGGAGCTGTTGCGCATCGCGTTCTAAGCCAGGGCCATATCTTTGGGAGGGTATGCCGTGCGCCTGGATCGATGCAGCGGGTGCGGGCGGGCCTATAAGCGGGAAGGACGGGCCGTTTTCGATCCGGACAAAGGCGGGATCTATTGCCTGAAATGCCGGAATGAAACACCGAACAACCCCTGCCTTGGCGCGGCGGCAGGCTCGCTTCTTTACTCCCTTCAGAGGGGTGACATTAAAGCAGGTTTCGAAATGGATGGGGGGCTGGAGTCCTGCAGGGAAATCAGGCGTGTCATGGACCTTCACATTGCCCGGCGCCTGGGCCGGGTGATGAAAACAGCTGCATTTCTGGATTGAGCACCCAATTTAAGTGCTGTTTTCACCCACGATACATCATGGGGAATGCTCAGGAGGCTAATCCCGGGCTGCCAGTCCGCGGAGTATTTCGCAGTTTTTTGCTATGCGTTTGGCGTCGGCTTTCAGGTTGGCTTTGTTGGCTTTGGATTTATTTTTCTGGATTTGTTTTTGCTTCTTGGTGTTTGATGCCATGACAATCTCCTCGATACAAAGTAATAAACATAAATAAATAGGTTACAGGGAGCTATCTGTCAAGAAAAATATGAACAGGTACGCTGCGGCCTGGTTTATTTCATGCTCATGACGTAGCGGACCGCATTTCTGAATATGGCGACGCCGTCGCCTTCGCTGGGTTGATCCGTTATTCCCCGGCGTTTATCCGCGGCCTTTTTCATGGTCCATGAAGGGTGATTGGTGAAATGGTTGAAAGCCTCCGGGTGGGGCATCAATCCTAAAATACGTCCGGAAGGGTCGCATATGCCTGCGATGTCGTTAATGGAACCATTCGGGTTTGTGGATTTTCCATTTTTGTTCACATACCTGAGCACTACCTGCCGGTCTGCTTCCAGACGTTCCAAAACTTCCGGCGACGCATAAAATTTACCTTCGCCGTGCCGCACAGGCAGCTCTATGTTTGAAATCCCTTCGGTGTAAACACATGGCGATTCACTTTCGACCTTGAGTCTTACCCAGGTGTCTATAAAGTTCCCGCTGTCGTTTCCGATGAGCGCAACCTTTCTGGATGTGTAGTTTCCGTCGAATCCGGGGAGAAGTCCGGCGTTGACGAGAGCCTGAAACCCGTTGCATATTCCAATGAGAAGTTTTCCTTCCTCGATGAAGCGGCTGATATGGGTGCCCAGGTGGTTTTTGAGCTTGGAAGCCATCAGCACGCCGGCTCCATGGTCATCCGCCCAGCTGAAGCCCCCGCCCAGCACCAAGATGTCGTATTGGTCCAGCATGGGTTCCTTGCCGGTCGAAGCCGCGGTGATCATGTCGTTGATATGAACAGGGTCTGCCTCAGCACCTGCAAGGCGGAGGCAGAAAAGAGTTTCATAGTCACAGTTGAGGCCGTAGCCTGTCGGTACCAATGCCTTTACTTTTTTCATGTCAGGTTCCCGAACGGCGCGTGCCATTCCGCGCGCAGTTTTTCCAATGTTTCGTCTATTAGTGTCTCGCCGTTTTTTCCATTGACAACGAACCTTCGGCTGCCGGTGACCGTTCCTATGAGACCCAGAGGAAGTCCGTCGAAAATTTCTTCTAGAGGCTTCCTGGATTCCTGGGGTGCGGTTATCACGAAACGGCCGCAGGATTCGGAATAAAGCGCCCGGGTTGGGGTGAGGCCCTCCGCGCCCGGGATTTTTTCCACGGAGATTTCCAAGCCCAGGTCTCCGGCAAGCGCAACCAGCGCGAGGTGTACTGCCAGGCCGCCTCTACCCACGGCGTGGCACGAGGCCGTGAGTTCTTCTTTGACAGCCCTGTGGAGCGCCTCGTAGCAAGGTTTGGTCTCCTCCGGCTTGAGCTCCGGTGCATTAAGGCCAACCGATCCCATCATCTGATAGAATTCGCCTCCGCCGAGTTCATCGCGGGTGAGGCCTAGCACGTAGAGGAGATCACCGGGCTCCTTAGCTTCCATACCGGGGCACCCGGTCACATCCTCGATGACGCTGCATACGGTGAAAAGCAGGGCAGGCAGGCCCGACACCTTTCGTCTTTCCCCGAAAGGCCCGGTCAGGTTCCCGTCAATATACATGCTGTCCTTGCCTGAGAGAAGCGGTATGCCGTAGGCAGTGCAGCAATCCCTGAGCGCCCAATTCGACCTTACCAGTTGGGCGGCCTTGTATTTCCCGTCGGGATTTCCTGCGGCGTCGTATTCGATGGTGGGCCAGCAGAAATTGTCCACTCCCCCAAGGTGGTGGGGGCTGGCCCCGGCCGCGATAACCTTTCGGACTGCTTCATCTATGACTGCTGTGGTCATGTGATATGTATCTATGCGCGAATAGGCGGGATTAAGTGCCTGCGAAACCGCTATCCCCCTATTCGATTCCAGCCTTGGTCGCATCACCGCGGCATCTCCTGGCACATCGCCGTATTTTCCGACCAGTGGTTTCAGGACGCTTCCTCCCTGCACTTCATGGTCGTACTGTCGGGCTATCCAGTTACGCGAGCAGATGTTCGGGCGGGCGAGCATCCCGCAAAGGAGTTCACCGTGGCGTGCAGGCTCTGTTACCACAGGTTCGGTCAAGCCCCGAATAGCCGGCGGCATCCATTCGGCTTCAAACTCCCATTGGGGGAAATCGGATTCCAGGAGATCCATTCGAATGTAGGCACAGGTTTTGCCCTCGTAGAGAAGGTGGAGGCAGCCGGTGTCGGTGTATGTTCCGATGACGGTGCTCTCCACTGCGTGCTTCCTGCTAAGTTCCATGAAGCGGTCGATATTTTCGGGCTTGACGGCGACGGTCATACGTTCCTGGCTTTCAGATACCCATATTTCCCACTGGTCCAGGCCTTCATATTTAAGCGGGACTTTGTCGAGTTCGACCCTGGCTCCGTTGCTGAAACGGGCAGATTCTCCTATGGATGATGAAAGGCCTCCACCGCCGTTGTCGGTGATGAAGGCAATGAGTCCTTCGTCCCTGGCCTGCAGCAGAAAATCGTGCATCTTTTTCTGGGTGTATGGGTCTCCGATCTGCACATGGCCTGCAGGGGTATGTTCTCCGTACACTTCGGAGGAAGCCGTGACGCCGTGGATTCCGTCTTTTCCCACCCGGCCACCGCACATCACTATAAAATCCCCGGCCGCGGTGGTTTTCATGTGACTGTCCGTTCCCGCCACCGTGGCCGGCATGATGCCGAGCGCAGTGACGAACACCAAACACTTTCCGAGGTAGCTTTCGTCGAAGAGTAACTGGCCATAGGGGGTGGGTATACCGCTCTTGTTTCCTCCGTCCCGCACTCCCTCTATTACTCCGTCCAGCAGTCTTCGAGGATGGAGATGGGGCTTGAGCACCCCGCTGTAATTTCGTGGGGCGGTGCAGAAACCGTATGTACCCATGATCAGTTTGGCCCCTTTCCCAGTGCCGAGCGGGTCCCTGTATATGCCTACGATGCCCGTTATAGCCCCACCGTAGGCTTCCATGTTCGATGGGCTGTTATGTGTCTCTCCTGTGATTACGTAATAATATTCGTCGTCGAAACGCCCGACGCCCGCGTTGTCCCAGAGAACGGAGACCACCCAGTCCAATTTTTCTTTGAGTTCAAGGGTGGGGGCTTCGATGCATGTTTTGAAAAGATTGTCCACGGTTTCCGTTTCACCTGTCGAAAGGTCCCGGTAGTGGAAAAGCCCTCTGAAGGTATTGTGGTTGCAGTGATCGCTTCTGGCCTGGGATATATATTCGAGTTCAACGTCCGTCGGAAGGTCAAGCCCGACCTCGGTCCGTTGTCCCCGTACGTCTTTTCGGAGGAAGTATTGGCGGATGACCGGGATATCCCTGTCATGGAGTGCAAGGCTTCGTTCGGCCGACACTCTTTTCAACTCCTCGTCGGTGTCGATCGGAATTGTGCGGACCTGGGGGGTGTGGTTTAGAAAGACTTTCGGGACGGGAAAGCCGATGCCTGTTTCACTGTCCCATTGCCGGGGGTGGTATATTTTCCACTGTTGAATCAGTTCGTTTGCAAGAAGATCTCTCGCGATAACTTCAGCCTGGGAGGTATCTATATTACCTTTAATTTCAAAAATTTTGGAACAGTAAACCGTCTGGCCCCGATTTACGGCCATCCCCAGCAGATCCTCGATCGCCTCCGCGGCGGTGCTGCCTGCAGTATCTCTTACCCCGGGACGGAATCCCACCCAGATCAACCAGTCGAAAGAAGAGGCAATGGGGCTGAACGAGGATTCCTCGGTGACCGGGTTGGTGAAAATTTCTGTACGAATACGCTCCAGATTGCCTTTGTCTAAGTCGATGTCAATGGTTAGAACTCGGATCGTACGGATGTCATCGACATCGAAACCGAAATATTCCCTCGACTTTCGCCGGATCGAAAGTCCTTCGGCGTCGGCCAGTTGTCTTTTGAGGCGGATTTCAAGCCTAGCTGTCATATTTTCTCCTGGTTTTTACCTTGAAATCGGGCTGTAATCGCTTACACTGCGGTCCTGCCGGGAGTGTCGCCCGTATCATAAAATTCGGCCAGGGATACTTGATGGCCTCGTAAAAAGCATCATCCCCGGCTTATCGGCGTCGGGCCGAAATCGGTATCGGGGTCGAAAAGGCTGCCGATCAACGTCCGATACCGATCCCG